>CATKDV010000227.1:0-1677 GCA_949746985.1 uncultured Eubacteriales bacterium
GGCCCATATTTTTCAGGTCGGAGAGCACCCGGGCCAGGGCGTCCATCTCCCGAAAATTGACTCCTCCCCCCTGCCGGAGCAAGGTGGAGGTCCCTACTTTAACTACGATCCGTCGGCTGTCCATAGTCGGTCGCCCCTTTAACTTTGATGGTGCTTTTCATCATACCACATTTGGCAAAAGAAACAAGGAGAAAACCAAAAATTTTCTCCCTCCCCGAAATATTTTGGGGAAATTATACGAATTGGTGGACATAACTGTGAAAGGTTTGACAAGGGAAATAAAAACCGCACAAAAATTTCTAAAATCCTCCAATTTTGGTTGAAATTATCGGGGAAATGGGGTACAATACGCTTTGCGAATAACAAAGCCTTGTCCCGCAGAGGTTTCCGAAGGAGGGGGTCCGATCCATGCTCAACATTGTTCTGGTGGAGCCGGAGATCCACCCCAACACGGGCAACGTAGCCCGGACCTGCGCCGCCACGGGGATCCGTCTTCATCTGGTGGAGCCTTTGGGGTTCGACATCAGCGACAAGGCTGTGAAGCGGGCGGGGCTGGACTACTGGCATCTGGTGGATCTCCACGTGTGGCATAGTCTGGAGGAGCTGTTTGAGGCGGAGAAGCCGGAGGACGTCTGGCTGGCCACCTCCAAGGGAGCCAAAAGCTATGTGGACCCTTCGGTGGAGTTCCGGGACGGCTGCTGGCTTTTCTTCGGAAAAGAGACGGCTGGCCTATCGGAGGAGTTCCGCCTTGCCCACTCTGATCGCTGTATCCGCATCCCCATCCGGGCGGAGGCCCGGTGCCTGAACCTATCCAACTCGGTGGCCATCCTCGCCTACGAAGCCCTGCGGCAGACCGGTTTTCCGGGGCTGAAGGCGGCGGGGGAGATGGCCGAGGCAGACTGACAGCCAAGTGTATGTAAGTATGTAAGTATGTAAGGAGGTCAAAGGTATGAACTACAACAAAAAGACCGTAAAAGACATTGATGTGAAGGGGAAGAAAGTCCTGCTGCGCTGTGACTTCAACGTGCCCCTCGCCAAGGACGGCAGCGGCGTTATCACCGACGACAAGCGCATTCGGGCCGCCCTGCCCACCATCCAGTACCTGCTGGATAGCGGGGCCGCCGTCATCGCCTGTTCCCACCTGGGCAAGCCCGAGGCCAACTTTGACAAGTGGGTCAAGAAGCAGACCGAGAAGGGCAAAGACCCCGCCACCCTCACCGAGGAGAAGTGGAAGAAGACCCTGGCCGACCTGCGGATGGAGCCTGTGGCCGCCCGTCTTTCTGAGCTGCTGGGCAAGAGCGTGATCCTGGCCGACGATGTGGTGGGTCCCGACGCCCAGGCCAAGGCCGCCGCCCTCAAGAGCGGTGAGATCATGCTCCTCCAGAATACCCGCTTTGAGAAGGGCGAGACCAAGGGCGATCCCGAGCTTGCCAAGAAGATGGCCGCCCTGACCGGGGAGAACGGCGTCTACGTCTCCGACGCCTTCGGCGCGGTCCACCGTGCCCACGCCTCCACCGCGGTGGTGGCCGACTACCTGCCCGCCGTCTCCGGCTTCCTCATTCAGAAGGAGCTGGACTTCATCGGCGGCGCCCTGGCCAACCCCAAGCGTCCTTTGGTGGCCATCCTGGGCGGGAGCAAGGTCTCCTCCAAGATCGGGGTCATCAACAACCTGCTGGA
>CATKDV010000228.1:0-2603 GCA_949746985.1 uncultured Eubacteriales bacterium
CGAGGGCTTTTTCCATCTCCAGCACATGGAGGGGGATGAGACCACCGCCACCCTGGAATATATCATCCGGGACCACGACATGGACCGGTTCCAGACCCGGAAGGCTGCCATGGAGCATATCGCCGCCTACCTCAACGGGAAATACGGCGCCGGGACGGTGGAGCTGGAGCTCAGGGACCAGTATTACAACATGAAGGCCCAGATCGAGCCCCATATGTACCTCATCCACCGGGCCAAGGCCGCCTTCCGCAAGGCGGGGGTGGAGCCCAAGGAGGTGGCCATCCGGGGCGGCACCGACGGGGCCAGGCTCTCCTACGAGGGGCTCCCCTGCCCCAACCTGTCCACCGGAGGGGCCAACTTCCACGGGCCCCAGGAGTATATCCCGGTCCGGTCGTTGGAGAAGATGGTGGAGGTATTGCTGAACCTGGTCCGGGCGGAGGAAGGGTAAGCAAAGACAGAGAAGAGGTCCGGGACCCAGGTCCCGGACCTCTTTTTCCTACTGTGTGGAAATGCTCACGCCCCGCTGGGGGTCCCAGCCCACCTGGAAGCCCAGGAGCCTTCCCAGGTCCCGCAGCTTGAAGTAGGCGTACCCGCCCCCGTTTTCATCAGTGAGCAGGATGGCCTCCGGCTCCCGCTGGGCCCCGTCCACATAGATGTCATAATACCAATAGTCCCGGCAGGGCTGCTCCCCGTGGAAGGGGGCGTTCAACTCCGAGCCGTTGGGGGTATACTCCTTCCCCGTCTCCAGCCGGGTCTCTCCGTCATACTCCACCGAGAATTGGGCCGGAGTGCCATTCAGAAGGCTGGCCACATCCCGCAGCTTCACATAGTTGGTATCATAGCCCCGGTAGTCCTTAAGGGCATAGGTCTGCAGCTCCACCGCCGTCCCGTCCACCGTGACGGTCTGGGCCCGCTCCCAGGCGGCACGGGGAAGGTCCAGAAGGCCGTATTTTCTGTCTTTGGAGACAAAGGCCACGCCGGGCTTCCCCTGGCAGAGGGCGGAGGCCCCGTCATACTGGGGAGGAACCACCTCCCGCCCCGTCAGGTCGATGTAGCCCCACTTGCCATTCCGGCAGACCGCCGCATAGCCGGAGGAAAAGTCGTCCGCCATATCGTATTGGGGCGGCACCAGCTCCACCCCCTCCCTGGTGATATATCCCCACTTGCCGTCCCGCTGGAACCGGCCAACGCCGTCGCTGAAAAATCTGAGCCCCTCCCGCTGGGGGACCGGCAATTTCGCGCCGCCCTCCTCCAGGAAAAACCATTCCCCGTCCCGCCGGACCCGCAGGCCGCCGATGGTGGTCACGTCGTCATACCGGGGCGGGATGACCTCCGTTCCGGTCCGGTCCAGAAAGCCCCATCTCCCCTCCCGCTGGAAGGCCATGAGGCCGACATACTCCTCGGTGAAGGGCCAGAGCTCCTCATAGAAGGTCTTGGTGACGGGCTTTTTCTCCCGGTCCAGAAGGGCGTATCCCTCCTCCGTCTGGACCTGGAAAAGGCCGCCGTACGGTTCGATATCCCAGTAGGTGTCGGGCTTGAACAGCTCCACCCCGTTCCGGTCCACAAGCCCCTCATACCCACCCCGGATGGTCTGGATATAGCCGTCCGCCCTGAAGTCCAAATAATCATAGTTCTCCGGCAGCGCCCGCTCCCCGGACCGGTCCAGAAGGGCATACCCCTCATCCCCCACGCTGGCCTGCAGGAAGTTCCTCTCCCCGTACCGTTGGGCAAGATAGCGGTAGGGCGCCCCCTGGGTCTCCGGGGTATCGATGACCCTCCATTCCTCCCCCACCCGCACCGCAGCCTCGGTGGGGGTGAGCTGCCGCCACTCCTCATAGGACGGCTCATACCGCTCCCCGTCGGGGGTGATGCGGAAGCTCTCCCCCTCCAGGGTGACGGCGGCGGTCCCATGGACAAAGGCCTCCGCCGCCTCATACCGGGGCGGGATGACCTCGCCGCCCTGTCCGTCCAGATAGCCCCATTTGCCGTCCCTGGCGAAGGCGATCCTGCCGCCGCTGTAGGGCCCCAAAAGGGGATAGCGGATGGGGACCACCACGTTCCCCTCCCTGTCGCAGTAGCCATACAGGCCGCCAAGCCCCACCTTCACATAGCCGTCCTCACAGTAGCTCATATCCACGCTGTCATAGATGACCGGAACCAGCTCCCGGCCCTCCCCCGCAGTGCCCCAGCGGTCCCCCAGGGCCACCGTCCAGGTGGTATCGTCATACCGCCAGACCTGGTCATACCGGGCGGGGACCACCTCCCGCCCCTCGGCGTCCAGCGCCCCCAGCTTGCCGTTGAGGGTCACCTCCGCCGTGGGCACGTCCCCGTTAAACAGGTCTATTTTGTCATACTTCAGGGGTGTAAGCTCCCTCGCCTCCACCGCCCCGGCGGGGAGGCAGAGCAAGGCCGCCAGGGGCAGCGCGATCCAAAGTCTTCTCATGGTATAGCCTCCCTCTCTCCGATCAGTTTGTTCCGAACAGCTCCGCCGTCCTCTCCATCCGCTGGGCGATCTTCACCCCGAAGGGGCAGCGGCTCTCGCAGCCCTTGCAGCCGATGCACTCGTCCGCGTGGTGGGCCAGGGCCAGGTAGTGGGCCCGGAC
>CATKDV010000229.1:0-3113 GCA_949746985.1 uncultured Eubacteriales bacterium
TCCACCCGTTCCCATCCCGAACACGGAAGTTAAGCTCGTTCCTGCCGACAATACTTGTCTGGTGACGGACTGGTAAGATAGGTGACGCCAACACAAAAAGCGGCAGACTTCGGTCTGCCGCTTTCTTTATTCTTTATCTCGGAGGGTTCCCCATGGACATACTGTCGGGGCTGCAAAGCAAGAACAGTGACGAGGCCTATCGTCTTCTCCTGTTGCTGGAGGAGGAGTCAGAGCGGTCCGATGAGCTGTATAGCAGTCTGAACCTTTTTTTGCCTCTGTTGAAAGACAAAAGCTCCCTGGTGCGGACCCGGGGCTTTCGCCTGATCTGTGCCCAGGCCCGGTGGGACAGGGTGGGCTGGCTGGAGAGACACCTGGATGAACTCCTCGCTGAGCTGGACGATGGGAAGGCAACAGCGGTGCGGCAATGTCTGGCGGCGCTTCATCCGGTGGTCCTTTTTCAGCCTGAACTGAGGCCCAGGATCAGAGAAAAGCTGGACAGGCTGGACCTGTCCAAATACAAGGACAGCATGATCCCGCTGCTTTTGAAGGATATGAACGAACTGCGAGGGACGATGGAGGAGCAGAAATGAGATATATAAGCACATTGATCGCGGTGCGGGACCTGGCGGTCAGCCTCCGTTTCTATAGGGAGGTTCTGGGCCTGGAGATTCTTCAGGACTTCGGCGCTAACGTGACCCTCACCGGGAACCTCGCCCTCCAGACCCTGGAGAGTTGGCGGGGGTTCATCGGTGGGAAGCCTGTGACCTTCCAGGGGCATTCTGGAGAACTGTATTTTGAGGAAGAAGATATGGACAGCTTTCTAAAATGTATGGAAACGTGGGACATTTCCTATGTCCACCCGCCCCTGGAGCACCGCTGGGGCCAGCGGGTGGTGCGCTTCTATGACCCGGACGGACACGTTATTGAGGTGGGGGAGAGCATGACCCAGGTGGTAAAGCGCTTCGCTGCCGGGGGCATGACTCCGGAGCAGATAGCCCGGCGGATGGATGTGTCCCTGTCCTATGTGCAGGAACACCTGAAGGCATAGGGGGGAGCTGATGGAGAAGGCAGAGCTGCTGGCGCTGATCGCCCGGATCAATACGCGGGAGGAATGTTTCACCCGCAGCGACGAGACCATCAGTTGGAAGGCTCTGCGGGAGGCGGAGACTCTCGCCGACCCCGCTATTTTTTCATTGCTGCAGGAGATCGTCACCACCAACGAGGGCAAGAAAAAGGAACAACGGGAGATCCGCGCCGCCGCCTACTTTATCTATGGCCGGCTGATGGAGAAAGCCTATCTTTCCGAGGCCGTCCCCTTCTATATCCAACGCTTGGCGGTGGAGACCGACAGGCACGTTCTCTCCTCCCTGCTGGATCGGGTGGGCGACTGGGGGAGAAAGAAGCTCCTTCTCCCGGAGGAAATGGATTTTTCTCCCCTCCTGGCCCTGACTGCGGATGAGCGCCGCCGGGTACGCCACGGTGCCCTTCGGGCTCTCTCCGCCTGTCCGGGGGAGAGGAGTCGGGAAGCCTGCGCCTTCTATCTCTGCCAGGGGGATGAGAAGGCCTATCAATACGAGATCTACTACGCCAACATTGCCCTTCAGACTATCGGGAAGCCGGAGGATATCCCCCTTTTGGAGCGTTTCCTCAAAAGCCGCCGCCCAGATCTGAAGCTGACGGCCCGGTATGCCATTCAATATATCAGGGAGCGGCAGACGAAAAAGGAAAAATGAGGGAAAAGGAACGTGATCCCATGCGCTACCCAAACATACACAGGGCCATATTTCTGGCCCGCCCCAACCGCTTTATCGCTAAGGTCCTGCTGGAGGGGGAGGAACTGACCGTCCACGTAAAAAACACCGGACGGTGCCGGGAGCTGCTGGTCCCCGGCTGCACGGTGTATCTGGAGAAGTCCTCCAACCCCGCCCGGAAGACCGCTTACGACTTGGTGGCGGTGGAGAAGGGGGAGCGGCTCATCAACATGGACTCCCAGGCCCCCAACAAGCTGTTTGCCGAATGGGCCACAGCGGGGCATTTTGTCCCCGGTCTGACCCTCCTCCGCCCCGAGACAACCTGGGGCCATTCCCGATTCGACTTTTACTGGGAGGCTGGGGAGCGGAAGGGCTTTGTGGAGGTAAAGGGCTGTACCCTGGAGGAGGACAACTGGACCTACTTCCCCGACGCCCCCACGGAGCGGGGGGTGAAGCACCTGGAGGAGCTGTTGCTGGCAAAGCAGCAGGGCTACGAGGCGGCTGTATGCTTCGTGATCCAGATGGCGGGGGTGGACGGCTTCTCCCCCAACGACCGCACCCATCCGGCCTTTGGCGAAGCCCTCCGAAAGGCTGCCGCCGGAGGCGTGGAGGTGCTGGCCTATGGGTGTGAAGTCATTCCCGGGGAGGTCACGATAACAACAAAAGTCCCGGTGAGCCTGGAGACATGGGCATAGGAGAGGCGAAATGCCGGACAATAGGCGCAGCGGCCGAAAGCGATGGAGCTGACGGCCGCTTTTTCTTCCCCAGCCTCAACCAGTGGTTGAGGCTGGGGAACCTTATGGTGTTTTACTTTATGTTTTTTCTATATTACACTAAAGATATATCGTGTGTTCAAAATGAGTCAAAGTGGAGAGAAAAGAAAAAGGAGTGCATGACATGAAGGAGAGATTTCAGGTAAAAAAGCGTTTCACAGCCCTTATCCTGGCCCTGTCCATGGCGATGGGAGCGGTGGCATTGGCGGCCGGGACAGAGAAGACTATCTCTGTTACCCCCATGGAGCTGACCATCAACGGACAGACTGTGACCCCCACCAAGTCCAATGGGGAAGCCGCCGAGGTATTTGCCTATGACGGCGCCACCTATGTGCCCCTGCGCTACCTCAGCGAGCTGATGGGACTCCAGGTGGAGTGGGATAAGGATTCCCCCAGTGTGGCCGGGCTGGTGAATGTACCCAACTTTACCGCCGGCGGCGATGGAGTCTATACCGCTGCCGCCCAGGGCTTTGGCGGGGACGTGACAGTTACCGTTACGGTGACTGGCGGGAAGGTCACAGCCTGTGAGATCCTGGGAGAGAAGGAGACCCCCTCTATTGGCGGCGCCGCCCTGGAGACCTTGAAGGGA
>CATKDV010000230.1:0-3105 GCA_949746985.1 uncultured Eubacteriales bacterium
CCTGGACGTGACCATCCAGGCCCAGATTTTGGACCTCATCAAAAATCTCCAGAAGAAACTGGACCTGACCACCATCTACATCACCCACGACCTGGGGGTAGTGGCCAACGTGGCTGACCGGATCGCCGTCATGTACGCCGGGGACATCGTGGAGGTGGGAAAGTGCGAGGAGGTCTTCTATGACCCCAAACACCCCTACACCTGGGCCTTACTCTCCTCCCTGCCCCAGCTGGGAGTAAAGGGCCAGGACCTCTACTCCATCCAGGGAACGCCCCCCAACCTCTTCTATGAGGTGAAGGGAGACGCCTTTGCCCCCCGGAATCCCCAGGCCCTGAACATCGACTATGTGGAGCGTCCTCCCTTCTTTGAGATAAGCCCCACCCACAAGGCCCGGACCTGGCTGCTGGACCCCAGGGCCCCCAAGGTGGAGCCCCCTGAGCACATCCGCCACCTGCGGCAGAAAGGGGGCTATCCCCATGGCTGAGAGAGAAAAGCTGCTGGAGGTCCGGGACCTGACCGTGACCTTCGGCTCCCGCCGCCACCCCTTCACCGCCGTGGACGGCGTTTCCTTTGATATCTATAAGGGGGAGACCTTCGGCCTGGTGGGAGAATCGGGCTCCGGCAAGACCACCATCGGCCGGGCCATCATCCGGGTCAATCCCGTGGCCGGGGGAACCATCGCCTACAATGGTCAGGTGATTTCCGGCAAGGTCAGCCACGAGGTAGACCGGCAGGTGATCGAAAATATCCAGATGATCTTCCAGGACCCCATGGCCTCCCTCAATGAGCGGGCCAAGGTGGACTATATCGTCTCCGAGGGCCTCTATAACCTCCACGGCCACCTCACCGAGGAAGAGCGCCAGGAGAAGGTGTCCCTGGCCCTCTCCGCCGTGGGTCTGCTGCCCGAGTTCGCCTCCCGCTTCCCCCATGAGTTCTCCGGGGGCCAGCGCCAGCGCATCGGCATCGCCCGGGCCCTCATCATGGACCCCCAGTTCATCATCGCCGACGAGCCTATCTCCGCCCTGGATGTGTCCATCCGGGCCCAGGTACTCAATCTCATGAGCAAGCTCCAGAAGGAGCGGGGCCTCACCTACCTCTTCATCGCCCACGACCTCAGCGTAGTCCGGTTCATTTCCGACCGGATCGGCGTCATCTACCGTGGTAAACTGATGGAGCTGGCCGGCAGTGAGCAGCTCTTTGCCCACCCCCTCCACCCCTATACCAGGGCCCTCCTCTCCGCCATTCCCATGCCCGACCCGGTGGGAGAGCGGGACAAAAAACTGCTGGTCTACGACCCCGCCGCCCACGGGTATACCGAGAGCGATCCCCCCCAGTGGACGGAGATCGAGCCGGGACACTTCGTTCGGGCCAACCGGAGAGAACTGGACGAATACCGGAACACACTGACCCAATAAAGTTAAAAATAAAAAGTGAAAAAGCTAAGAACTTGGGTGTCCAGCAAAGCCGGACTCCTTTAAGTTGCCGCCTGCGGCCACAAACAAAATCGCTTTTTCCCTTTTCACTTTTCCCTTTTCATTTCCCAGGGGGTGTTATATTATGTTAACTCCAAATTCCCTTTACCCCGGCGCCAGGGTGGCCCTGCTCTGCGCCTCCTCCGCTGTTCCGGAGGAGCGTCTGGAGCCCTCCATCGCTGCCGTCAAGGCCCTGGGGCTGGACCCGGTGGTCTATCCGTCCTGCTATTATGTCAACCGCCACGGCTACTTCGCCGCCGACGACGCCCAGCGGGCCAAGGATCTGCAGGATGCCTTTGCCGACCCTGATATCAAGGGCGTTCTCTGCATCCGGGGGGGCTACGGGGCGGGGCGGCTTCTGCCCCTTATCAACTGGAAGGACGTGGCCCGGCACCCCAAGGTGTTCTGCGGCTACTCCGACGTCACCGCCCTCCACATCGTGCTCAATCAGGAGTGCCGCATGGTGACCTACCAGACCCCCATGCCCTCCACCGAGTACTATGAGCCCATCGACGACTTCACCATGACCTATCTCCGCCGGGCCCTCTTCGGCGCCCTCACCGGACCCCTGCCCATGGGGGAGAGCGTAGAGACTCTGGCCCCCGGCTGCGCCCGTGGGATCCTCTGCGGCGGCAACCTGTCCCTGGTCCGGGACAGCCTGGGCACTCCCTGGGAGATCGACACAAGGGGCAAAATTTTGTTCCTGGAGGACATCGGGGAAAAGACCTACCGCATTGACGGTATGCTGACCCAGCTTCGCAACGCCGGAAAATTTGCCAATTGCGCCGGAGTGCTCTTTGGAGCCTGGACCGACTGCCCCCCAGAGGTCCCAGAGCGGACCCTGGAGATCCCCGAGATCATTGAGGAGGTGGTCCTCCCCGCCGGAAAGCCCGTCATGGCAGGCCTTGCCTGCGGCCACGTGCTGCCCACCATGTCCCTGCCGCTGGGAACCACAGTGGTCATGGATGCGGACAATAAAACCCTGGAGGCTTGCGTATGAAAGCCATCGTCAACTGTCCTATCTGTCCCCTGATGGCCCAGCCCTGCCACGACTGCGAAACGGCCGACGAGGCCCTTTTCGGCATGGTGCTGGAGGTGCTGGACCAGACCACCCCCGGTTACTGGAAGGTCCGCACCCATTACCGCTACGAGGGCTATGCCTGTGTGAACGGACTGGTCGTTGGGGACCAGAGCGCCCAGGAGTGGGCAGCCCTTCCCAAAAAGGTGATCCTCCACAAAAACACCTGTGACGTGATGGCCGCGCCCAAGGTCCAGTCCTGGCCCATCGTCACCCTCCCCATGGGGGCGGTGGTGGCGGTGACCCTGCCCCCCGAGACCGACCCTGAAACCGGCAAGCCTACAGGCTGGCAGTGTGTCTCCCTCCCCGACGGGGCTCAGGGCTATGTCCGCTCCAGCTGGCTGGATACTTACTATGATAAACCCATCGACCTGCCCGAGGCGGAGCTGCGGCAGCGACTGGTGGATACGGCAAAGCTCTTTGCCCGGACCCACTACCGCTGGGGCGGCAAGACCCCTCTGGGGGTGGACTGCTCGGGGCTTGTTTCCATGAGCTATCTTTTGAACGGGATCGTCATCTACCGGGACGCCTCCATCAAGGATGGCTTCCCCATCC
>CATKDV010000231.1:0-8088 GCA_949746985.1 uncultured Eubacteriales bacterium
CCCATTGAGGAGCCGCAGATCAGGATGAGACAGAAAAAGGAATAAGCAGCTTTTATCCTGCCGCCCAAGGCCAGCCGTGGGACAAAAGGGCAAGAAATTTTCCACCTCCTCCGATTTCCCTTTACTTTTCTCCGCCAATATGGTATACTTCAAATATAATTTTCAAAATTAGATTTGGAGGCCGCCATTATGAGTTTTAAGATCATCGTGGATAGCTGCTGCGACCTGACCGCTAAGCAGCTTCTCCAAGGTCCCTTTCTCCGCGCCCCCCTCACCATCTCCCTGGCCGGAGAGGATATCGTGGACGACGAGACCTTCGACCAGACCCACCTGATCCTGCTCATGCGGGAGAACCAGGATCCTCCCAAAACCGCCTGCCCCTCCCCCGCCCAGTATCTGGACGCCTTCGAGCGGGCCCAGGCCGACGACATCTATGTCGTCACTCTCTCCGCCCTGCTCTCCGGCTCCCACAACGCGGCGGCCCAGGCCAGGGCCATCTGGCTGGAGGAACGCCCGGAGGCCCATATCCATATCTTCAACTCCTGTTCCGCCGCCGCGGGAGAGGTGGCGGTAGCCATGAAGCTGTGGGAAATCGCCGGGTCAGGCCGGGATTTTCAGACAGTAGTGGACGAGGTCTCCCGGTATATTACCTCTATGACCACCTATTTCGTTCTGGAGGATCTGGACCACCTGCGGAAAAACGGGCGGCTCACCGGCCCCCTCGCCATCGTTACCGAAGCCCTGCGGATCAAACTTCTTATGGGAGCCACCCCCGAGGGCCAGATCAAAAAAGTAGGACAGGCTCTGTCAGTAAAGCAAGCTTTGACCCGAATGGTAAATCTGATGGCTGCAGACCCCGGACACGAGGGGAAAATCCTCTCCATCGTCCACTGCAACCATCTGGATCGGGCCCTCTACGTGCGGGAGCTGGTAAAAAAGTCCTGCCATTTCAAGGATATTTTACTCTCCGAGGCCCGGGGCGTCACCACCGTATACGCCAACGACGGCGGTATCGTGGTCGCGTTTTGATATTAAAACAGCAAAAAGTCCGGCATCCACCTGTTGGATGCCGGACTTTTGTTTTTCTACTCCGTTTTTGCTCCGCCGTCCGCCGCTGCGGCGGCAGGCTCTTTGGCCGGATCCGTTCCCTTCTCCTCGCCCAGCGCCTCCCCCGCGGCGGCTACCGCCTGCTCAAATGCCTTAAAAGCCTCCGCAGAGGTCTTGGCCCCGCCTTCAGGCTTTTCTTCCACCGGAGCATCCGGTTCAGCTTTTGGCGTCTCCACAAGGTCCGGCTTGGGATCAGACTTGCCGTCGGATGGGACGCCCACTGTCAACACCCGCTCCTCCCCGGAAAAAGCCACAGCCGCCGCAGGCGCCTGCTCCGCCGGGACAGGCTGCGTCTCCGGCTGTTTTTCCTCCTTGGAGCTCCCCTTCATCTCAGACCACCGGGGAGCCTTGGGTAGTTTCGGCCCCTTGACCTTCTTGGGCGCCTCCACTTTGGGCGGCTCTGGCTTGGGCGGCTCCGCCACCTTCTCCACCCGGATCAGATGCCGGGGGCATTTGGAAGCGCACAGGCCGCAGCTGTCACATTTCTCCTGGTCGATCCGGGCCAGTCCCTCCTCCACTGTCACCGCCCCTCTGGGGCAGGTCTTGGCACAGATGGAGCAGCCGATGCACCCGTCGGTACAGATCGCCGTGACCACCTCATCCCGGGCCATGGAGGCACAGGGGATGGAAACATGCCGCTTGGGGCGGAAAGTCTCCAGAGCGATCAAATGCCGGGGGCAGACGTCTATACACTTGCCGCAAGCCGTACACCGCTCCCTATCCACCACCGCAACGCCATTTTGGACGCTGAGCGCCCCGGAGGAACACACCTTTTCACAGGTACCCATACCCAGGCAGCCATAATCACAGCTCAGGGCCCCGCCTCCGGGCAGCTGGGCCGCAGCAAGACAATCCCTGACCCCTTGATAGTTATATTTGGAAAAGCTGGCCCCACCACCGGTGCAGTGGACCACCGCCACACGGCGTACAGACTCCTCCCCCTCCGCCAAAGGCTCCTGCTCCGGATCTGGGAACAGTTTTTCTCTCAGGGTCAGAAGGGCGCCGAACATCGCTCCGATGACGATCAGGATCCCCAGTCCGATCAACAACTTGGTCATATCCCTCTCCCCCTTATCCAAAGACGCTCAGGTTAGAAAATCCGGTAAAACACAGGGCCATAAGCCCCGCCGCTACCATGGCGATGGGGATCCCCTCAAACGCTTTGGGGCAATCGGCAAACTCCAGCCGCTCCCGGATACTGGCGAAGAGGACCACAGCCAGCAGAAAGCCCAGTCCCCCCGCCACTCCGCAGGTCACGCTCTGGAGGAAACCGCTGCCGTTCTGAACATTTTGGAGCACCACGCCCAGCACTCCACAGTTAGCGGTAAGAGGCAGTCCGCCGCCCCACTCGGCATACCAGCCCGGGGCCAGCCTGCCCACAGGCAGGGCCAGCGCCTGAACGAGAAATACCACTATGAGCAGAAATACCAGCATCTCCATGTACTTCAGGCCGTTGGCGGCCAGTATAAACTCATTGATGGGCCAGCACAGGGCCGAGGCAAGGCCTGAAACAAGGGTGACAGCCAATCCCATCCTCACGGCAGACCGGGGAGACCCGGAGGCGCTCAGGAGGGGACCCACGCCCAAAAGCTGGGCAAGGACCAGATTGTCCACCAGAATGATCCCAAGGGCCGCCCCAATAAAAGAGGTCCACGGTCCGCTCATCCCTTCGCCACCTCCTCCCTCTTCCGGGATCTCCCCGCTTTGTTTCGGATGCCCTGCACCCCGGCCGCCACACAGGCCAGCACCAGAAATCCGCCCACTGGGAGGGCCATACCTCCCGCCGCATACCGGGCAGGAAAGACCTGCAGCCCCCGGCCTCCATTGAGCAGGCCGCCGCCAAAGCTGCCCTTCCCCAAAAATTCCCGAATGATACTGACCAGGACAAGTACAAGCGTATACCCCATTCCCTGGCTCAGACCCTCCACCGCAGAGGCCACTACCCCATTTTGATAGGCGAAGGCCCCCGCCTGGCCCAGAAGGACACAGGTCACTGCCAACAGGGGCAGAAACAGTCCCAGTCCCCCCGCCAGCTCAGGCAGCAAGGCCTGGACCGTCAGGTCCGCCACAGCTGCCAGGGTGGCGATGACCACGATCCCGCCGACGGGCCGCAGCGGCTCAGGGATATACTGCCGCAGCGCAGAGAGGACCGCATTGGAGACAGTCAGGACCGCCAGGGCGCACAGGCCCATGCCCAGCCCATTGAGCAGACTCGTGGTAACTGCCAGCGCCGCGCTCAGTCCCAGCAACCGGACCGCCGCCGGATTTTGGGTGAGAAGATTCTCTTTGATCTGTTTTCCCATGTTCATGCTCCTCCCTCCTTAACTCAGCTCGGCAGCAGCGGCCAGGGCGGAGCTCACCCCTGTGCATACCGCCCGGGAGGTGACGGTGGCTCCCGAAACGGCGCTGATGGATCCCCCGTCCACCTCCACCTGAACGATCCCCGTTTTCCCAGCGAACTGAGAGCAAAACTCAGGTTCTGCGGCCCGGGAACCTACGCCGTCTGTCTCTCCCGAGTCCACCACGGCCACCCCAGCCACAGTGCCGTCTATGTTGACGCCGACCATCAGGGTAAGGACGCCGCTGAAGCTGTTCGCCGGAGAGACCTGGACCACCCAGCCCGCCTCCGGCGCCTCATAGACCGCCTCCACAGTGGGATCACTGCCGGTGTACCGGATCTCCCGGTAGTCGCCGCCATAGGGCAGCACCTCCTCCAGGACTCCCATATTCCGGCTGCCCTGGTTTTCCGCGATCCGGTCCTCGGTCAGCATATTGGCAAGCCCAAGCACCAGTCCGCACACCGCGCAGAGAAGGCACAGGGTCCCGGTCAGCCGGAGCAACCCTCTGTCTCCTCCCCCGCCCGTCTTCTCCTCGGCGGGCCGCTCCTTCTTGGGGGGGGACTGGGGCCGTTCCCCCTGGGGAGGCTGAGGCCTTACCGGTTTCTTTCCGCCTTTTCCCTTTTTCATTCCCCGCCTCCCCCTTTCTTCACTCTCTTTCCAACACCCCGGGCCGCCCCATAGCTCCGGGGCCTGGAGTGCTTCTCCAACACAGGTACCAGCAGGTTCATCAGCAAAATGGCATAGCTGACTCCCTCCGCGCTCCCTCCAAAGGTACGCAGGAATACGGTAAGCAATCCGCAGCCCACCCCAAAGAGCCACTCTCCCCGGGGCGTGCAGGGAGACGTCACATAGTCCGTCGCCATAAAAAAGGCGCCCAGAATAACTCCCCCGCCCAAAAGCTGGGCCATGGCCCAATCCGTCCCGCGTCCGGCCTGGGGGAATAAAAGGGCCAGCAGGGCCACCGTCCCCAGATAGGACAGGGGGATCCGGATCTGGATGACCCCCCGCAGGATGAGATAGGCGCCCCCGAATAGGAGGGCCAGGGCGGAGACCTCCCCGATGCACCCGCCCACATTCCCGTAGAACATATCATGAAGTCCCGCACCGGAACTTCCCATCCAGGGCAGTATTCCGCTATGAAGGTCGCCCATGGGCGTTGCGGCGGACACCGCGTCGGCGGCAGCGTCGGTGAGGCCCATCCAGAACTTAGTCCCCGGCCGGACCCACACGTTCATCTCAGACTGGTAACTCAAGGCCAGAAAGGCCCGCCCCGCCAGGGCCGGATTCAGGAAATTCTTCCCCAGTCCGCCAAAGAGCTGCTTTACCACCACGATGGCAAAAAAGTCGCCGATGAGAATGGTCCAGTAGGGGATGCTCACCGGGCACACAAAGGCCAGCAGCACCCCCGTCACTGCAGCGGACAGATCCCCGCCGCTCCCCCCCTTTCCCATAACGAACCCGGAAATGGCCTCGAACACCTCGCAGCCCAACACCGACACCACCGTCAGGCACAGGGCCCTGGGTCCGAAAAAGAATACCGACATACACAAAGCCGGCGTCAGTGCCACCAGCACGTCCAGCATCAGCGACCGGGTCCTCACTGGCGAGGCCACATGGGGGGAGGATGACACCGTCAGCTTCCCCTTCTGATACTCCTTCACTGCTCCGCCACCTCCTTCTCCTCCCGGACCTGATCGGTCCGCTCCTTGGCCCGGGCCCTCTCCCCCCGGATGGCGGCCTTGGTCATCCGGAAGGTCTGCACCAGGGGCAGACGGGCGGGGCAGATGTAGCTGCAGCAGCCACACTCGATGCAGTCCATCACGTGGAGCGCCTCCGCCTCTCCCCAGCGGCCCTTGTCCGCATTCATCCGGATAAAGAGCGGGGTCAATCTCATGGGGCAGGCCTCGATACACTTTCCGCAGCGGATACAGACCTGGGCCGGGTCGGGCTTCGCCACCTCATCAGGGGTGAGACACAGCACACAGTTTGTAGACTTCATAATGGGTACGTCCAGATCGTAGAGCGGGATCCCCATCATGGGTCCGCCCAGCACCACCCGGTCCGGCTCCACCTGGAACCCTCCCGCCATCCGGATCAGCCAGCTCACCGGGGTCCCGATGGGGGCGATGACGTTCAAAGGCTGACCGAGCGCCTCCCCCGTAACCGTGACCCGGCGGCGGGTAAGAGCCTTCCCCTCCGTCACCGCCTCCCACACAGCGGCGGCGGTAGCCACATTGCACACCAGGCACCCCACGTCCACCGGCAGCTTGCCCGAGGGGACCTGCCGCCCGGTGACCATTTGAATGAGCTGCTTTTCCGCCCCCTGTGGGTAGCGGGTCCGCAGGGGCTGGATCTGTACGTCCCCCTCCCCCACTGCTTTGGCCCGCAGGCTTTCGATGGCGTCGGGCTTATTGGTCTCGATGGCGATGACCGTTCTCTTGGCTCCCACCGCCTTGGTCAGCAGCCGGGCGCCCCCTATCACCGCCTCCCCCCGCTCCAGCATAAGCCGGTGGTCGGAGGTGATATAGGGTTCGCATTCCGCGCCGTTAAGGATCAGGGTATCCACCTTCCCCACCGCACCTGAGAGCTTCACGTGGGTGGGAAAGCCCGCCCCTCCCATGCCGGTAACGCCTGCGTCCCTTATCAGGGCAATGATCTCCCCCCCCGAAAGGCCCCCGGCGTTGTCCCGCCGCCTCTGCTCCGGACTGGGGGTATCCTGAAAGTCGTTGTCGATGACCACCGACAACACGGTCCCTCCCCCTCCGTAGGGCCGGGGCTCCACCGCCGCCACCCTGCCGGAGACGCTGGCATGGATCGGCGCTCCCAGACCGGCCGGCTCGCCGATGAGCTGGCCCACCTTCACCGTGTCCCCCGCCGCCACTACAGGAGAGCAGGGCTCGCCCACATGCATGGACATGGGAATGACCACTTGAGCCGGGGCCTCCGCCAGGGGAGCCGCAGCCTTGTGCTCGGTCAGGTCCTTGTGTTCCACGGGGCGGACCCCGCCAAAAAACTGATGCAGCATAGCCTCACCTCAATTTCATGCCGCCGCCTGTCAAAACAGCGGACATTCCAAATCTATTATATCATAGTGCATTTCGTCGAAAAAGTCCAGTCCCTTCGCCCTCTTTCCCAAATTGACCCCCCATCCACCCCTCGTCATCGCGAGGCCCCAAAGGGGCCGTGGCGATCCGTCCCACTCCCCGCAGGGGCCGGACGCCGGCCGGCCCGCTCACTTCCCACCGTCCATCCCGCCTTTTTATCCCCCCGTAGGGCGCCGCCCCCCAGGACAGACCTTTCCCCCACCATAAAAAATCCCCCTCCGCGCCCAGCCGCGCAGAGGGGGGAAAGCACCAGGCCCACAAAGGCCATCTCTCCCTATTCCTTTGTCTGTCTCTTCCTAATTTGCGGCACCTCAATAGGTTTTGAGGGGTCAAACAGCACATTGGAAAAGTCAAACGCAGGAACTCGCCCTGTTTTATAAAAATGACTTGATTTGCCTTCTTCCACAAAGGCATCCTCGCCTAAGTGTTTTTTGACGGCGCTCCTCACATCGGAGGGTATGGGCTGAAACAAATCTTCTGTCATCTGAAGCGCAATGATGTCTTTGCCTATCTCAAAGGTGCGGAAACAAGGCGCACTTAGAAGCTTCTCTCTTCCAAACAAATCGATATAGGGTCTTCCAAAATAGTTTATCCACGCCAGTTCAGGGTGCCTCACTTGGAAATTGATTGGCTCACTCCAGCCCGGTAACATACAGTTCCAAATATCAGCCTGCACTGGCTCAAAAAGGGCGAGCAGGCGATGTCCAAGTTCTATAAATCTACGCAAGTTCTCTTCATCTCTCAGATAGTCAAGATCAACCGTAAGAATAAAATAGTTGAAGGTCGCTTGCTGATCCTTCTGCCAGTGCATTAGATAATCGGTTTTCGGTTTCCCTCTCTTCTTCATAGATAGCCAACACGAAGCAAATGAGCGCTGAGTGACAGTCGCCCCGTCCCCCTCATCCGTCCAATGACGGATGAGGGAATCGAGATGGGCAGGGTCATACTTTATTTTTGCTAACACTTCGTCTTCTCCATAGACATCGGGAATAAAGTCCTTCCCCGCCTCATTGATCGCTTGTAGCACCTGCTCAGCAAGCGCAGCATCTTGGAAATCTTTTAGGCTTGAAAAGGAAAATTAAGCTTCTTTGAGCGTAGGCATATATGCCATCACTTCACCCTCCGTCTCCGCCGGACTGCCACAGCCCCAGTCCGCCTGTTGCCTTCATCATAGTTTACCCCAGCCGCAAGGTCAAGGGCGAAGCCCACGTAAGGCACAGGGAAGCCTTCCCATACCCCCGGGACCCCTTCCACTTTTTTTGATTGACAAACCCCCGAGAAAATAGTATCATATGGACTAATATCACAAACGCGATGACCGGGCCAGTAGGCCCGCCCCGCAAGCCGAGAGAGGAAACGGACGGTGGAAGTTTCCGTGAGGGGCGGCAGCCGAACGTCACCCGCGAGCGGCCCGCTGAACGGCCGGAAGGCCCAGTAGACGGCGACGGTTTGCCCCCGTTACGGGCCAGAGTGCGCGGAGTTTTCCGCGAATTTAGGTGGTACCACGGAGCGGCGGCTTCGTCCTATGTCGGGACGAA
>CATKDV010000232.1:0-3031 GCA_949746985.1 uncultured Eubacteriales bacterium
CCAGCGAAGCGAGTCGCGGTGGAAAGCGAAGAAATTCCCACCAGAGTGCAGTTTTCGGCGAAGCCGGAAACGGAACGGTGGCGGGAATTTCTGAGCTGGTGCGGGCACGGGGACTCGAACCCCGACGGATCGCTCCACGAGAACCTAAATCTCGCATGTCTACCAATTTCATCATGCCCGCAGATCCGTCCCTATTGTACCACGCCTCTCCCCCTGCCGTCAATCACCTGTCACCATATGGCCCTTTTCGCCATAGGTTGGAATGACCGGGCTTCCGCCCAGTCCGTTAAAACTTTTACCGCAAAGGGTGTTTTTCATATGGAACAGACTGTCAGCCTATGCGACCTGCGCCCCGGCCAGCGGGGAGTGGTCCGGGCGTTACATTCCACCGGGGCCATGCGCCGGCGGCTTTTGGACATTGGACTTATTGAGAATACGCGGGTGGAGTGCCTGGGCCGCAGCCCCGGAGGAGACCCGGCCGCCTTCCTTATCCGGGGGGCCGTCATCGCCGTTCGGGATCAGGACGGGCGGGACGTGCTCCTGGAGCCGGTGTAAGGCCGTGGGGCTTACACATGCGTCCACCGGGCTGGGGGCGGTGGACGGCGAGCTGGTCATCCGGAAGGAGGCCCCCACCGACCGGGTCATCGCCCTGGCAGGGAACCCCAACGTGGGGAAATCTACCTTATTCAACGCCCTTACCGGAATGAACCAGCACACGGGAAACTGGCCGGGAAAGACGGTGACCACCGCCCAGGGCCGCTGCCAAAGGGGCAGGAGGGGCTATGTGCTGGTGGATCTGCCCGGTACATACTCCCTTATGGCTCACTCCGCTGAGGAGGAGGTGGCCCGGAATTTTATCTGCTTCGGCTCCCCTGACGCGGTGGCGGTGGTCTGTGACGCCACCTGTCTGGAGCGGAACCTGAACCTGGTGCTCCAGACCATGGAGCTGTGTCCCAGGGTGGTGGTGTGCGTCAACCTGATGGACGAGGCCGAGCGGAAGGGCATCCGCCTGGATCTGAAGCTGCTCTCGGAGCGGCTGGGGGTCCCGGTGGTGGGGACGGTGGCCCGGAAGAAACGGACCCTGGACGCATTTCTCACCGCCCTGGACAGGGCGGCGGAGGGGGAGGCGGCCAGGAGGCCGGCCGTCCGTTATCCCCAACGGATCGAAGAGGCGGTGGCCGCCCTTCTTCCCCTGATCCCGGAGGGATGGGGGGAGAGGCTGAATCCCCGCTGGCTGGCCCTGAAGCTGCTGGAGGGGGACGAGGGACTGCTGGGGGAGGCGGAGGACTATCTGGGGGAGAGGCTGGCGGAGAGGGAGGAGCTGCTGGCCGCCGCCCGGGAGCAGCGGGAGGAGCTGGCCCGGTGGGGATTTGGGGGAGAGCGGTTCAAGGATCTGCTGGTCTCCGCCCTGGTGTCCACGGCAGAGCGGCTGTGCCGGGGGGTGACCACCCGGGAGGGCGGCTACAGCGAGACGGACCGGACCCTGGACCGGATCCTCACCAGCAGACGGACGGGATACCCCATTATGATAGCCCTGGTGGCGGTGGTGTTTTGGCTCACCATCGTGGGGGCGAACTACCCCTCCCAGCTTCTCTCTGCCGCCCTTTTCTGGGGACAGGACCGACTCAGCGAGCTTTTTGCCTGGCTCCATGCTCCGGAGTGGCTCCACGGGGTCTTGGTGCTGGGGGTCTACCGGGTGCTGGCGTGGGTGGTCAGCGTTATGCTGCCCCCTATGGCCATTTTTTTCCCGCTGTTCACTCTGCTGGAGGACGGGGGGTATCTGCCCCGGATCGCCTATAATCTCGACAGGCCCTTTCAAAAATGCAACGCCTGCGGGAAGCAGGCGCTGACCATGTGCATGGGGAAAAAGAGAAATCCATTTTGGAATGGGCAGGTCTGGTCGGCCCGGCAATTCAACTTATAAATTCGTATCGAAATACCGCAGTCAAAGTCTGCGCCAGCATGGAATTTGGTAGCACGAATTTCGCTTGTCAGGGGCGAAGCCCCTGAAACCCCACACGGAAGAGAGAAGTAGAACATGAGAACCGACAGGCGACACGTCAGCGTTTGGATGACCGATGAAGAATATGAACACCTGAAGAAACAGGCGGCCCTTGCCGTACTGGGGATAGACCCCTTTATACGAAATCTGGTTCAGGGCGTCAGCCTCCGTCCCAAGCCGCCTGAAACCTATGCGGCCCGCCCTCGTGGGATGGGGCGGGGCGGACCTTGATTGGAACCGGGCGGCGGAGTGGTTGGCGATTAAGGGGAAAACACCCGAAAAGCCGCCAAAGAGGCGGCTTTGGCTATCTTGGGACCGGAAGCGGGAACAACGGTCCCGGAAACGTGCCTCAAATTGAGGTATGTTTTTGCTGAGAAACGTATCTTGATGTTACATAGATGGTAGGTAGATAGCGATAAAAGCTCCGTGGAGACATAATGTCTCCACGGAGCTTTTAAAATGGGCTTTGGACAAAACCGGAATTTTGGAAAATACGCCCTTACTCACCGGCTCCGGGTATACTGCCAGCTATGGTGGGGGTTTCCCCGCCTGGGGTAGTTGTGGGTATAGACGATACGGCTATTCACATAATAGGTGATAGTGTACTCAAAGGGCCTGCCATCGGCTAAAAAACTGGGGTGGCTGGTCTGGAGCAGCGCGCAGTCCCCAATGCCCAAAAGTTCTTTCTGCTCCGGAGTGGGCAACACTGCCTCGTTAGTCAGAGGGCCGCCGCAGATGTCCAGGCCATACTGCCTGGTGATGTATTCATAGATGGAGCCCTCCAGCATCCGGGTGTCCAGGGCGGGCAGGATACTGCAGGGAATGTAGGTGTAGTTCAGGGCTACCTTCAATCCGTCGGCGGTGCGGATCCTGCAGACGCTGTGGACAAGCTCGTCAGGTTTGACGTCCAGTTCCTCCGCGATGGCCCCCGGCAGTTCGGAGCCCCGCAGGGTCCGGTATTCCACTAAAATGGAGCCTGGCTCCATCCCTGCCGAGCGGATGTCGTCGCTAAAGCTGGTGACTACCGCC
>CATKDV010000233.1:0-3029 GCA_949746985.1 uncultured Eubacteriales bacterium
AAAGCCTCCCTCACCCGGCAGTTCCAGGCTCTGGCCCAGGAGAGGGGGGAGAGCGCCCCCCGGCAGGACCTGAGCCTTTCCGGAGGCGCGGCCCAGCAGCTCTATTTGGCGGCGCGGCTTGCCATGTGCGATATGGCGCTTCCTCAGGGGGACCCCTGCCCCATTCTGCTGGACGACGCTTTGGACGCCTTTGACGACGGGCGGGCGGGGCTGGCTTTGGAGTGTCTTTTGGAGACCGCCAAGGTCCGGCAGGTGCTCCTTTTCACCTGCCACAGCCGGGAGAAGGGGATGCTGGAGGGGCGGAACGCCACTATTTTGGAGGGGTCACTATAAAAAAGTACAGCGCCGGCGCCTTCTTTGGGGGCTGGCTGTGGCTTTGCTTCTCATTCTTGTCCTGCTCCTGTCCTCTTTCCGGGTCTGCAAATTCATGGGCGGCTCTATGGCTCCCACCATTCAGGATGGGGAGGTCATTGTCTTCCAGACCTGGGGCTATACCCCCCAACAGGGGGACATCGTACTTCTGGAAAAGCCCGGTTTCCCCCCTCCTCCCATGGACCCCGCCCCCATTATCAAACGAATTATTGCCGTGGGCGGGCAGCACGTCCGGGTGGACTATGAGGCCAACGCCGTCTTTGTGGACGGGGTGGCTCTGGAGGAGCCCTATGTCCTGGAGCCTATGGTGGACCGCTATATTCCCAGCATGAATATTCTGGAGGTGACTGTGCCGGAAGGGTCTGTCTATGTCCTGGGGGACAACCGCAACAATTCCTCCGACAGCCGCCATGAGGCTTTGGGCTGCGTTCCCACTGAATGTCTTTGGGGTAAGGCGCGCTACATCTTTTCCCTTTGAGGGAGGATCTCCGCAAAGAGATTTTCTGCCCTTCGGTTGCATTTCCCTCCTATTTGGGATATAATACCGGAATAAAACCTTCCTTTGGAGTTGATCCCATGTCCGACGAAACCGTACTCTCCAACGAAAATCAGAATCCCCCGGAGGAGAAGGGGTCCTTTAGACTGGACCTCTACTACTGGACCCAGGCTCTGGTCATGGTCCTCATCTGTCTCATCCTGGCCTGTACCCTGGCCGGAAGGGTCATCGGGGTGGTAGGCTCCTCTATGGTGCCCACCCTTCACGACGGGGACCTTCTGCTGCTGCAGTCTCTGGGATATACCCCCCGGCAGGGGGATGTGGTGGTGCTGCGCAAGCCCGGGTTTCCCCCTCCGCCCCAGGACACCGCCCCCATCGTCAAACGGGTCATCGCCGTGGGCGGACAGCATGTCCGGGTGGATTATGAGGCCAACGCTGTCTATGTGGACGGGGTGGCCCTGGAGGACGACTATATCCTGGAGCCCATGATGGACCGCTACAATCCCGAGATGAACGTGCTGGACGTGACAGTGCCCGAGGGCTCCATCTACGTTATGGGGGACAACCGCAACAACTCTTCCGACAGCCGCCATGAGGCTTTGGCCACCGTGGACAGCCGGTACGTGTTGGGGCGGGTGCTGTGCGTGATGCTGCCCTTCCAGGATTTTGGCGTGGTGGAGTGAACGCTGCAGATCTTTATTAAAAAAGCAGGGCGGACCATAGCGGTCCGCCCTGCTTTTTCTTTTATCCTTTTTTCGGGGACTTAGAAGTACTTCTTCACCCCGTCGGAGGCCAGCGCGGTGTCGGCGCTGATGGTCACCACGAACTTGATGCCGTTCTTCTCGCCGAAATCGTTGAGCCAATCCAGGAAGTGCTCCACCTGGGGATCCTCGGCAGAGACGTTGATGAGCTTGGTAAGGCTCTCCACAAACACCTGGGTGATGTCGTAGTTGCCCGCGTGGAGGCCGCTGATAAAGCCCTTGAGCATATCAAAGCTGGTGAGGGCATACTCCTTGGCCTCGATCAGCCGGATCTGATAATGGATGTCGTAGGTCAGCTTGGAGCCGTGCTCGATGCACACCACGCTGCCAGCCTCGCTCTTGGCGGCGTTGTTGATGAGCTCGATCATCTGCTTGGTCTTGCCCGTTCCCTTGACTCCCATGATGACACGTACCATGATGAATCACTCCTTTACGTTGTCCACCGGACAGGTATTCTCCGGTCTATGGTGGTATTTTACCATTTATCCCGTCAGATTGCAACCGCTTTTATGGAGATTTAACTTTCCAGCCGCTTCTCCAGCTCCCCTTTCTGCTTCTCGTAACCGGGCTTGCCCAGAAGGGCGTACATATTATTTTTATAGGCCTCTACCCCCGGCTGGTCGAAGGGATTCACCCCCAGCAGATAGCCGGAGACGCCGCAGGCAAACTCGAAGAAGTAGATCAGCGCGCCCAGGCTCCGCTCGTCCCGGGCGGGAGCGGTGAGGAGGATGTTGGGCACCCCGCCGTCCACATGGGCCAGGGTCACACCCTGGAGGGCCCGCTCGGCCACAAAGGCCATGGACTTGCCGGAGAGGAAGTTCAGCCCATCCACATTCTCCGGGTCGTCGGGAATGGTGAGCTGGGTGTGGGCCTTGTCAAAGCGGACCACGGTCTCAAACATGAGCCGCTCCCCCTGCTGGATGAACTGGCCCATGGAGTGGAGGTCGGCGGTAAACTCTACGCTGGCGGGGAACAAGCCCTTTTTCTCCTTGCCCTCGCTCTCCCCGTAGAGCTGCTTCCACCACTCGGCGAAGAAGCGGAAGGCGGGCTCGTAGCCGGCCAGGATCTCCACCCGCTTCCCGCTTTCATAGAGGGCATGGCGGGCGGCGGCATACTGCCAGGCGGGGTTGTCCATCCCCGGCTTGGCAAGCAGCTCCATCTCCTCCCGGGCCCCGTCCATCAGTGCCTCCACGTCGATGCCTGCGACGGCGATGGGCAGCAGCCCCACGGCGGTGAGGACGCTGTACCGGCCGCCCACGTTATCGGGCACCACGAACTCCTCGTAGCCCTCCTTGTCGGCAAGGCCCTTCAGGGCCCCCCGCTTGGCGTCGGTGGTGGCGTAGATCCGCTCCCTGGCCCCGGCCTTGCCGTACTTCTCCTCCAGCAGGGCCTTGAAGATC
>CATKDV010000234.1:0-2540 GCA_949746985.1 uncultured Eubacteriales bacterium
GTGGAGCTGGGCCTTAACGTGCTGATGCTGGAAGCCAGCGTCCGGGTGGGCGGCTGCATCCACTTCGCCGGCGGCACCATCTCTGGCGCCGGCTTCAAGATCCAGAAGGAGAACGGCGTGGAAGACAGCCCCGAACTGTTCTATGCCGACATCCAGGCTCTGGGCGGCGACGGGGAGTTCAACCCCGCCCTGGCCAAGACCCACACCGAGCGAGCCAAGGATGCCATCGACTGGCTAGACGAGGACCTGGGCGTGAACTTCGGCTCCCGGGGCCTGGTGGCCGGTGCCTACACCGCCATGCCCACCCCCCGGGTCACCCGGGCCCGGGACTCCTACTCCATGGGCGCCGCCCAGGAGTACCTGGAGAAGCTGTCCGGTCGTGTGGATGAGTACATTGCCGACGGCAAGATCCAGATCCTGTTCAATACCACCGTCACCGAGCTTCTGGTGGAAGGCAACGAGATCAGGGGCGTAAAGGCCGGGGATAAAACCTTTACCGCCCCCTCCGTGGCCCTGTGTACCGGCGGCTACTGCTACAATGAAGAGCTGCTGAAACTGGCAGGCTTTGAGAACGTCATTTCCTCCGCTCCCAGCACCTCCAACGGCTCCGGTTTTTATCTGGCCCAGTCTGTGGGCGGTGTATTTGACAACATGGATGAGTATGTCATCTTCTACGGCGGCGGCGTGCCCACCAACGGCTTTGACATGGTCTACACCCTCAACAGCAAGTATCCCGGCCTTGTCTATGTGGACAGTACCGGCAGCCGTGTGGGCATTGAGGAGGGCGCCGACATCAACATGTGGCGCAACGCCTCCGAGAGCAAGCTCTACGGCATTATCTCCTCCGACATGATCGACGAGAAGACCGTCCTCCTCAAGCGGCCCATGGGCAACGCCACCCCCCTGGTGAACAACGGCTGGGGCGACCTGGAGACCCTGGCCGCCGCCGGCAACTGCGTCTATAAGGCCGACACCCTGGAGGAACTGGCCGAAAAGATCGGCGCCAAGGATCTGACCGCCACAGTCAAGGCCTACAACGCCGACGCGGCTAAGGGGACCGACAGCCAGTTCGGCCGCTCGGCGGACAACATGCTCCCCCTGGGCAAGGGCCCCTACTACGCCATCCTCACCGTGCCCTACGTCTGGTCCGGCACCTCCGGCGGCGTCCGGGCCGACGGCCGGGGCTACCTGCAGCGGGCCGACGGCTCGGTCATCGAGGGCCTGTCCCTGGCCGGAGAGATCCTGGGCCCCAGCAACATTCTGGGCAAGATCAACTTCGGCGGCATCAACCATTCCATGTGCGCCACCTGGGGCATGATCGCGGCGGAGAACGCCGCGGCCAGAGCCAAATAAGGGCGGTCAAGGCCTAAATATCACAGGGTCCCGGCGGAGCATCTCTCCGCCGGGGCTTTTTTTGCAGAAAAAGGCGGTGACAACTGGTAACAAATAGTTACAAATTGTTTACAAATATGAACAAGTGGAGTATAATGGTCTCGCCACTGGGGAAAGCCCCAAAATGCACTAAAAAAGTAAAGGAGAGTAGTACCATGAAGAAAAGGATCACCGCCCTCGCAATGGCCCTGGCCATGGTCATGGGGACAGTCGCTCTGGCGGCTGGCACGGACAAGAACATCACCGTGACCCCCATGTCTATGACCATCAACGGCCAGACCGTCACTCCCACCAAGTCCAACGGCGACGCCGCCGAGGTCTTCGCCTACGACGGGGCCACCTACGTGCCCCTGCGCTACCTCAGCGAGCTGCTGGGCATCCAGGTGGAGTGGGACAAGGATAACCCCAACACCGCCAAGCTGGTCATGGATAAGATGACCTATACCGCCACCACTCCCGGCCACAACGCCCCCATCACCGTGGCCGTCACCATGGAGGACGGCAAGATCGCCAAGGTGGAGGTCTCCAATGAGATCGAGACCCGCGGCGTGGGCAAGGTGGCCATCGAGAAGATGACCCAGCGCATCGTGGAGACCCAGTCTCTGGCCTGTGACTCCATCACCGGCGCTTCCATCACCAGCAACGCCATCAAGCGGGGCGCCCTTCAGGCCCTGAAGGACGGCGGCGTGGATACCACCGAGCTGGCCAAGGCTCCCGCCAAGGCCGAGGCCAAGGACGCCACCTACGACGCCGACGTGGTCGTGGTGGGCGGCGGCGGCGCCGGCCTGGCCGCTGCTGTCTCCGCTGCCCAGACCGGCGTGAAGGTCGTGGTGGTGGAGAAGCTGGACATTCTGGGCGGCTCCACCAACGTGTCCGAGGGCGCCCTCAACGCTGTCGACCCCGAGCGGCAGAAGGCCCAGGGTATTGAGGATTCCGTGGAGACCTTCATCAACACCACCTACACCGGCGGCCATGAGGTGGGCAATATGGATCTTGTCAAGTACCTGTGCGAGAACTCCATGGCCGCCGTGGAGTGGCTGGAGAGTGTAGGCGTGGAGTTCTCGGACGAGATCGGCTCCGCCACCGGCTCTCTGGGCAACCGCAGCCACTATCCCGCCGAGAACGGCAAGGTCATGAAGTCCGGCAAC
>CATKDV010000235.1:0-3012 GCA_949746985.1 uncultured Eubacteriales bacterium
ACATCTCCCGCCGCCCCTCCAGAGCCCTTGTCAGGGTGGCGTCGTCGGCGAACTCCAGCTGTCCCCCCACGGGGACCCCATAGGCCAGCCGTGTCACCTTCACCCCGAAGGGCTTTAAGAGGCGGGATAGGTACATGGCGGTGGCCTCTCCCTCGGTGGTGGGGTTGGTGGCCATGATGACCTCACGGACTCCTCCGGCGGACACCCGCTCCATCAGCTCCGTGATGTGCAGGTCGTCAGGCCCCACATGGTTCATGGGGGAGATGACGCCGTGGAGCACATGGTAGCGCCCATTATACTCCCGGGACCGCTCCAGGGCCGCCACATCCTTGGGATCGGCCACCACGCAGACGGTGGACTCATCCCGACGGGAGCTGGCGCAGATGGGGCAAAGCCCCTCCCCCTCGGTGAAGGAGCGGCACACCGGGCACAGGGAGATGGTCCTCTTGGCGGTGACGATGGCCTCGGCGAAGGCCCGTGCCTCCTCATCGGGAAGCCCCAGAACAAAAAAGGAGAGCCGCTGGGCCGACTTTTTGCCCACGCCAGGCAGTCGGGCGAACTGCTCTGTCAGCGCCTCCAGAGCCGGAGGAAAATATTCCATGGGAGTACACCTCATTTCGTAAAGAGCGGTCAAAGGATCAACCAATTCACTGGATCCACTCGTATTCCAAACGATCTACATATGCGTCCAAAATCACTTCGCTGTCCACAAACAGCTTTATGATGATGGAGCAGTAGCCCACATTGTGATACAAATATTCAAGATGGCCCGCAAACGCAAATAACTGGGAATTGTCCAAACGGCGATAACAGCCGTCTTTTCGTGAGAACCGTCCGGGTTTTCTCCACTCATAGATGGAAAAACCGTTTTCCTCTGTCAAATGATACCGTATGATCAATGACTTCGCGTTTGGGCGGACAGTCCGTATGGAATCGTGGGAGGAAATGTCATCCTCAAAGATGAAGATAAGAGTCTGGTCTTTCATCTGGATGTCTTTGATCACGCAATCGTGGGGCACACACATGGTTGGCAAGGTTTCTTTGTTCAGATAATAGATTTCTTTCATGAACCTTTACCTTTTTGAGTCCCCCCGCAGGGCCGCGATAGCCGCCGGGATATCCGCCGCCCCATAGACCGCGCTTCCTGCCACCAGAACGTCAGCCCCCGCATCCACGCACTGCTTGCCTGTCTGGGCGTTGATGCCCCCGTCCACCTCCAGATGACAGGAGGGGCAGTACTTCTCAATGTAGGACCGGATGGCAGCAATCTTGGGAAGCTGGTGCTCCATAAAGGTCTGCCCGCCGAATCCCGGCTCCACCGTCATCACAAGGATGAGGTCCAGCCCCTTCTCCAGATAGGGCAGGACAGCCTCAGGGGCGGTGATGGGGCGCAGGGCAATACCTTTTTTTACTCCCAAGGCTTCCATCTGGTCCAGAGCGGCATGGATGGCGGGGGGCATGTCCGCCTCCAGGTGGACCGAGAGCAGGTCGGCGCCCGCCTTGGCGAAGGGCTCCACAAACCGTCCCGGCTTCTCCACCATCAGATGGGTGTCCAGGAACATGCCGGTGTGCTTGCGGATGGATTGGACCACAGGCACACCGATGGTAATGTTGGGCACAAACATCCCGTCCATCACGTCCACATGGACCCAGTCGGCGGTGGCGATGGCTTGGATATCCCGCCCCAGTTCACAAAAATCGGCGGAAAGAATGGAGGGAGCGATCTTGACCATACAGCATCGTCCTTTCATAACATCAAATGAAGACGAGCACCGGGTACTTGTACTCGTCATAGGATAAACCAAGCGGATGACCGACCCGTCCCCGCCGGCCTCCCAGCATAAGCAGGACCCACGGCCCGGCAGCGGCGGAGGAGATGGACTCGGCGCCGCATCATATAGCTCCCGGTCAGACTGCGGCCTGGCCGGGAGCGTCTGTTTTACTTAGTAGACCTCGGTGGTGAAAACCTCTTTGGCGTCATATCCCGCCGCCTTGAGAGCGTTCAGGATCTGGGCCTTATGCTCGTGGCCGAAGGCCTCCAGCGTCACCTTCAGCTCCACCCCCGCCTGGCGGTTCAGGTTCACGAACTGGTTGTGCTCCAGCTTGATGGTGTTGCCGTTATTGTCGGCCAGCACCTGGGACACTCGGAGCAGCTCGCCGGGCCGGTCGGGGAGGATCACCGAGAAGGTGAAGATCCGCCCCCGGCTCACCAGCCCGTGCTGCACCAGGGAGGAGACCGTGATCACGTCCATATTGCCCCCGGAGAGGACGGGCACCACATTCTTGCCCTCCGCCTTCAGGTGCTTCAAAGCGGCCACCGTCAGAAGTCCCGCGTTCTCCACGATCATCTTGTGTTTTTCCATCATGTCCAGGAAGGCGTCCACCAGCTCAGAGTCGGGGATGGTGAGGATCTCGTCCACATTCTCCTGGATGTAGGGGAACACCAGGTCCCCAGGGGTCTTCACCGCCACGCCGTCGGCGATGGTGTCCACCTTGGGCAGGGTGACGATATGCCCCGCCTCCAGGCAGGCCTTCATGGAGGCGGCCCCCACCGGCTCCACGCCGATGACAGTGACCTTGGGGTTGAGCAGCTTGGCCAGGGTGGATACCCCCGCTGCCAGCCCGCCGCCTCCGATGGGTACCAGGATCACGTCCACATCTGGCAGATCAGAGAAGATCTCGTAGGAGATCGTGCCTTGGCCCGTGGCCACAGTCAGGTCGTTGAAGGGGGGGATGTAGGTGTAGCCCTTCTCCTTCACCAGCCGCTGGGCCTCAGCGGCCGCGTCGTCAAAGGTCTCCCCAAAGAGCACTACCTCGGCCCCGTAATCCTTGGTGTTGTTCACCTTGACCAGGGGAGTGGTGGTGGGCATGACAATGGTGGCCTTCACCCCGGCGTGTTGGGCGGCAAAGGCCACCCCTTGGGCGTGGTTCCCCGCCGAGGCGGTGATAAGCCCCTTGGCCTTCTGCTCCTCGGTGAGGGAGCTGATCTTGAAATAGGCCCCCCGGAGCTTG
>CATKDV010000236.1:0-1776 GCA_949746985.1 uncultured Eubacteriales bacterium
AGCTTCTTGGCTACATCCTCTTTGGTGATGAAGCTCAACGCCTGCCGGTAGGCGGCCAGGTCGTTCTTCTTGGCCAGGGTGATCATCTTCTCAGCCAGGGGAGCCACCTCCTTGGCGCGGGAAACGGTGGTCTTGATCTGGCCGTTTTCCAGCAGATAGGTGGTCATAGCGCGAAGCATGGCCATCCGCTGGTCGGTGGGTCTTCCCAGTTTACGAATCGCGGGCATTTTCTCTCACTCCTCTCGGCAGGTGTTAGTTGTTGTTTTCGTCATCCGCAAGGCTCAGGCCCATCATGGCCAGCTTGTTCATGACTTCCTCAAGGCTCTTGCGGCCCAGGTTGCGGACCTTCATCATCTCATCCTGGGTCTTGGAGATCAGATCCTCCACCGTATTGATGTTGGCCCGCTTCAGGCAGTTAAAGCTCCGAACGGACAGATCCATCTCGTCGATGGTCATCTCCAACACCTTGTCCCGCTGAGACTCGGCCTTCTCCACCACAGTGGAGGCAGAGCCCATGGTCTCAGAGAGATCGGTGAACAGCAGGAAGTGGTCCACCAGGATCCGGGCGCCCAGGCTCACTGCATCCCGGGGATCGATCGTGCCGTTGGTCCAGACCTCCAGGGTCAGCTTGTCAAAGTCGGTGCGGTCACCCACGCGGGTATTTTCCACTGTGTAGTTGACCTTCCTCACCGGGGTGTAGACCGAGTCCACCGGGATGACTCCGATGATGGTCTGGGCGGTCTTATTCCGCTCAGCGGGATCGTAGCCCCGGCCCTGGGACAGGGTCAATTCCATATTGAGGCTGGCTCCGGGTCCCAGCGTGGCGATGTGGAGCTCCGGATTCAGGACCTCCACCTCTCCGTCGGCCTTGATATCCCCGGCGGTGACCTCACACTCGCCGGCAGCTTCGATATAGACGGTCTTGACGCCCTCGCTGTGAAGCTTGGCAATAATGGCCTTCACATTGAGGACGATCTCGGTCACGTCCTCCTTCACTCCGGGAATGGTGCAAAACTCATGCTGCACCCCGGCGATCTTGATGGAAGTTACCGCCGTGCCTGGCAGGGAGGACAGCAGCACCCGCCTGAGGGCGTTACCCAGGGTAGTGCCGTAGCCCCGCTCCAGAGGCTCCACCACATATTTTCCATAGTTGGCGTCATTATTTTCGTCACATTCGATGCGGGGTCTTTCAATTTCAACCATAGATTACCCTCCTTCTGTGGGCGGTCTGTTACGCCGCCTGATTGGTCGGTTCCGTGATCCGAGGGTATGGCCTTACTTGGAGTACAACTCGACGATGAGATGCTCCTCGATGGGCAGGTCGATGTCCTCCCGGGCCGGAAGTTTGGAGACAGTACCCTTCAGGGAGTTCTTCTCTTTCTCCAGCCACTGGGGCACATTGACAATGATGGCGTCCTCGCCCACAAAGCGCTTGAACTTCACGCTCTGGCGGCTGGACTCCTTGACCTCGATCACGTCACCCACCTTCACCAGATAGGAGGGGATGTTGACCTTTTTCCCGTTGACGGTGAAGTGGCCGTGGTTCACCAGCTGACGGGCCTCACGGCGGGTCATGGCGAAGCCCAGACGGTACACCACATTGTCCAGACGGCGCTCCACCAGAATGAGCAGGTTCTCGCCGGTCTCGCCGGGCATACGGATGGCCTTCTCATAATAGGAGTGGAACTGCTTCTCCAGAATGCCGTAGACGAACTTGACCTTCTGCTTCTCCTGGAGCTGGGTGGCGTACTCGCTCTGCTTCCGGCGCACATTGGC
>CATKDV010000237.1:0-6895 GCA_949746985.1 uncultured Eubacteriales bacterium
AACTGAACTACCACGCCATTTGGTGGGAACAACAGGGCTCGAACCTGTGACATCACGCGTGTAAGGCGTGCGCTCTACCAGCTGAGCTATGCTCCCCTGTCGGTGCTGACCTTCCAAGCGGCGATGATTATTATACTAAAACCCCCGCCGCCTGTCAAGGCAAATTTCAACATTCGGGGATTTTTTCTTTTCCGCGCCTGTTTTTTAAGGGAGCAGCCCCTCCAACTCCTCCCGGCTGAACTCATATACCGCGTCGCAGAACTGACATGTCAGCTCCGCCTTTCCCTGCTCCTCGATCAGGGCGCGAAGCTCATCAGGCCCCAAGCTGACCAAGGCTTTCACCACCCGCTCCCGGCTGCAATAACACTTATACTCCACCGGGTGGCGCTCCAAGGTCTCCAGTTCAAAGCCCGGCAAAACTTGCCGAAGAAGGGTCTCGGCGTCCATACCCTCCCGCATAAGCGCAGCGGTCACCGCTCCCAGCTTGGCTACCCCCTCCTCCACCTTTTCGATATCCTCCTCAGAAGCGCCGGGAAGAAGCTGGATGAGATACCCTCCCGCCCGAAGGACGGACTGGTCCTTGTCCACCAGCACACCAAGGGCGCAGGCGGTGGGGATCTGCTCACTGACGGCAAAGTAGGCGGTCACATCCTCCGCGATCTCTCCGGTCTGAAGGGGGACCATACCCACATAGGGCTCCTTCATCTCCAGATCCTTGATGACCGTGAGGGTCCCCTTCCCTACGGCCCCGCCCACATCCAGCTTGCCATCGGGCCTGAGGGGCAGGACCACCGCCGGGTTCTGAACGAACCCGCGCACATTTCCTTGGGCGTCGCTGACGGCGGTGAGGGAACCCATCGGCCCGTCCCCCTTGATACGCAGGGTCACCGAGGCCCCCTCCCCCTTGAGCTGGTCCCCCATCATGGAACAGGCCATCAGGGACCTGCCCAAAGCGGCGGTGACCACAGGCAGGGTTTTATGGATCTGTCTGGCCCGCTCCACAAGGGCCCTTCCCGTAATGGCCATAGCCTTCACTGGGGCGTCTTTCGCGATCACCCGGACGATCTGGTCCATACTCATTCTCCTTTGATAGCGGCAAAAAAGACCCGCTGTTCCCCCTCTTTGGGGGCGCGGCGTTTCAATTCTCCATACTGTTTGATCCGGACGAAGCCCACTTCCTTCAGATAGGTTTCCAGCTCGTCCATGGCGTAGGCATACTCCCGGTGGAGTTCGCCTCCCCGCTCCCAGATATCCCCCTCCCGGTGAAAAATATCCATCCAGAAGGAACAGATCCGGCGCTTTGGGCTGTATTCACCCCGCCAGACACAGAATTCATCCTCCGTCTCGTCCAGAAACACCTGGCCGTCCATGCTCTCCAGCTTCTCCGGGGTGTCCGCGTCAAAGAGGAACAGGCCGCCGGGGACCAGACAGTCATATACCCTTTGGAACGCTCTTTGCAGCTTTTTGGGATCCAGCACATAGTTTACGCTGTCCAGGCAGCACACGCAGGCGTCCACCCTCTCAGGCAAGCGCAGCTTTTCCATGCTCTGGCAGAAAAACCGGGGCCTGACGGGCAGGTCCCGGCACTTTTCTTCCGCGATGGAAAGCATATCGGCGGACAGGTCCACCCCCGTCACCGCATACCCCCGGCAGCAGAGCTCCCAAGTAAGGCTCCCGGTGCCGCAGCAGAGGTCCAGCACCGTGTGGACAGGCCGTTTCAGGTGGGCAAAGTGGCCCTCGATATAATCCGCCCAGCGGTCATAGCCCACATCGGCGGTCAGAGCGTCATAGCTGCCCGCCAGAAACTCATAGCTTGCCATGGCTCTTCAGCTTTTCCTTGATCCGGGGCAGCACGTCCTGATACCCATCCGCCCCATATTGGAGGGAACGGTTCACCCGGCTGATGGTGGCGCTGGAGGCCCCGGTGCGCTCCAGGATATCGTTGTAGATCATGCCCTCGCTGAGAAGAAGGGCCACCTCGAACCGCTGCTCCATGGCCCGCAGCTCAGACACCGTACACAGGTCCTGGAAAAATTTCTTGCACTCATCCAAAGTCTGAAGGGTGAGGATGGCCTCGTAGAGGGTATCGCTCTCCCCTTTTTTCGAGCTTTTGCTCATCTGGAATCTGCCCCCTTTTTTCTGGTAAATCTATTTTACCAAAGTGAAGCGTGAAAGTAAAGCCCCGAACCAAAAATTTTTCCTTTGCATAGACTGTTTTAACGGAAAGGGGGAGATTTTTTGAAAAAAGAGCTTTCTGCTCCTGTTCTGGGCGAGCCGGGAACTTACGAGGAGAGCTTTCGGGAGGGGGATGCGGTCCTGCTCACCGTCAAAGCCCGCTGGCCCCGGCTGGAGGAAGGCTGTCCCGGCTTCCGCCGGGTGAACCGTTATTACGAAGCTTTGGCAGACCGGTGGAAAAAGCGGTGGGCAGGGCCCCTTTTGGACAGCGCGAAAGCCGCCGCCGGACCCGATACCCCGCCCTGGGAGGCCTCCCTCAATTTTACCATCACCCGCTTTCAGAAGGACTGCCTCAGCCTCTATTGGGAGTCCACCGAAGACGTGGGGGCCCGCCGGCCCCGGAGGATACGCCAGGGGGACACATGGCGGCTTCCTGAGGGGACGCCCATCTCCCTCCGGGAGCTGCTGCCTCCCCGCCGCTGGTGGCGGAGCCCGGTATTGACGGAGGTCCGTCGGCAGATCGGGGAGCGGGTCAACACCGGGGAGGCGGCTTTTTTTGAGGACTGGCCCGCCCTGGCTTCCCGGAAGTTCTCCCCAGGGCGGTTTTACCTTACCGAAGCCGGTCCGGTGGTCTTTTACCCCATAGAGTCTTTGGCCCCCGCCATGGAGGGGTTTCCCACCTTCTCCCTGCAGGGTCTGACTGCGGATACGCCCCGGGAGGAAGCCCCGCCTTCAGATTAGAAAAAAAACTCTTGCAATTTCTCCCCGGTTCTGGTAATATAATGTTCGATTCTTTTTTAGAGTGTATTATCCTGCCAGTAAGGAGGGAATTGCGAAATGGCGAAATGTGAATTCTGCGACAAGGGCGTGAGCTTCGGCATTCAGGTCTCTCACTCCCACCGCCGCTCCAACCGTACTTGGAAGCCCAACGTGAAGCGGGTCAAGGCTGTGGTCGACGGCACTCCCAAGCATGTGTACGTCTGCACCCGGTGCCTCCGTTCCGGCAAGGTCAACCGTGCGGTGTAAGACGCGACCCATTTTTGCCGATGAAAGGCCGCTGTCCTGTGACAGCGGCCTTTTCTTCTCTTCTTGTTTAATGTTCAAAGATATATTTTTATCGTTTTGCATTAAATTTTAGTTGACAAAGATAAAATCCCGTGGTATCATCTCCTTATCAGAGCCGGTCTGAAAATGAAGTTAGGAGGAACGGATGATGAAGAAGCTGGATAAAGCGACCCGCATTTTGGCGAAGCTGGTGGAGGTGGGCCACTGGATCGCGGCGGCGGCAATGGTCGTTGTTATGATGCTGTCCCTGTTTATGGGAGCGGGTGTAGTCCAAAATGTGGACTTGGCAGATTTCGGCGCAAGCTTGACCACCTATGGGTTTGATGTTATGATCATAAATGGCGCCGGACAGGTGGACTTAGCCGCCCTGCGCCTTTTCTGCGTAGGCGCAGCGTTCATCCTATGCCTGATGGCTATGGTGTTTCGCAATATCTATCTCATTCTGAAAAAATCAGAGCACACCACGCCCTTTCAGAAGGACAATGTGCGTATGGTCCGGGAAATCGGGATATTTCTTCTCTCCGTCCCCATCGTGGGCCTTATCATGAGCGGCGTTGCCCGGCTGGTGATAGATCCCGGTCTTGTAGAGACCAGCGTGGGCTTGGACAGCTTTATGGTAGGCCTGGCGGTGCTTTGCCTTTCTCAATTTTTTGCCCGGGGTGTAGATTTAGAAGCGGAGACTGAAGGCCTGCTGTAAGGGGGAGAAGACATGGGAAAAATTATTTTGCGGCTGGACCGGATGATGGTGGAGCGGAAAATGTCCTTGGGCGAGCTGGCGGAAAAAGTAGGCATTTCCAATGTAAACCTGTCCAAGATCAAAAATAATAAGGTCACCGCCGTCCGCTTCTCCACCCTTGCTGCCATCTGCGAGGCCTTGAACTGTGAAGCCGGAGATATTCTGGAATATCAAAGGGACAGCTAAGCCCGTCTTTTCCAAGAACTTCCGCCCATTCTTTTTCTTCTTCTGGACATACTCTCTTTGGGGGTGATGGAATGGAGAAGAAGGGCAAAAACAAGCACAAAGAAACAGCTTGGCCCCGGGACAGTCTTCGCTTGGAACCGGACAAACGCCTTTGCTCCGAGGTGGACGATGTGTCCATCCGCAAGTATCCCTTGCCATCGTGGGAGGAAATGGGCGTGCGGGTCTTAGACGACTGTGCCAGAGAAAATATCCAATAAGCAGAACTCCCAAGGGCCGCCAAATATGGCGGCCCTACATTTTTCCTCCTTCTTCCTTGGAAGATATTGTTCCTTGAAACAGCTCCTTCCTTCTATTACAATTTGGTTACAGCCTAAAGAATGGAAGGAGCACTTACCATGAAGCGACAGCTTGCCGCCCTCGCCTTAGGGGGCCTATTCCTACTGTCCGCCCCTGCCCAAGCCGCCGTCCTCACTTTAGACGGCGAACCCCTGAATACCGGGGACGCTCTTATTTATGAGAACACCACCTTCGTCCCTCTGCGGAATGTGATCCAGGAACTGCTTCCCGGCAGCGCCGTCTGGTGGGAAGACGGACGGGCCGCCGTTCAGGCGGAGGGGATCTCCCTCACCGCCCAGCCGGGGGACAACGCCCTGGTCTATAACGGCAGCCGTGTGGACCTTCCCCAGAGCGTCCGCCTGGAGGCCGGCCGGACCCTGGTCCCTATCCGCCCCCTGGCTACCCTTCTGGGGCTGGAGGTGAACTGGGACCCCGCCACCGGAGAGGTGGCCCTCACCACCCCGGGAGACGAACATGACGAACTCTATTGGCTCTCCCGTATCATCTCCGCCGAGAGCCAAGGGGAGTGCTGGGAGGGCAAGATCGCCGTAGGCAACGTGGTCCTGAACCGGGTAGCCAGCCCCGACTTTCCCGACACCATCTATGGGGTCATTTTTGATGACCGCTGGGGCGGCCAATTTGAGCCTGTCCGCAACGGCACGGTCTATTATGAGCCCACCGCCGAGAGCGTCCGGGCCGCGGTGGCCTGCTTGGCGGGAGCCAACGAGGTGGGCGACAGTCTCTATTTCCTGGCCCCCGAGCTTACCGACAACCACTGGACCATGGAAAATCGGACCTTTGTCACCACCATCGGCGCCCATTGGTTCTACAAATAAGGGTCTATTTATTTCGTCCCCGGAGGATTCCGGGGACGCTTTTTTGTGCATTTTTACGTCCTGTATATAGTCCACCCATCCCATGATTACTTGCCGTATCTCTTGTCCCCCAAGGAATCCGGCCTGTTTCCGTTTTGTAACTTTTTTGCGGAAGGTTTTTTTGTCGAACAGGTGCATTTTTGTTTGATTTGCCGTTTTCACAATCATTTTCTTGATTTTTGCTTCTAAAGTGGTTACAATATGGTTACAATTTGGCGGAGCCACGGAAACGGTTTGACCCCCAAAATTGTGATCGGAGGAAACAACTATTATGAAAAAGCTATTCGCTTTGGCGCTGACGCTGTGTCTGCTGATGAGCACGGCCACTTCCGTCATCGCCGTGGAAGGCGGCGGTTTGGACATCATCGTCAATGATGCCGTTGTCGCCATGGACACTCCCGTTCAGGTCTGGAATCAGGTCACCTATGCATCCTATTGGCCTGTAGTCCAGGCCCTCTACCCCGACGCCACTGCCATTTGGGACAATGACAGGGCCGTGGTCTCGGCCGCCGGTCTCCGGATGGAGATCCAGCCGGGTCTGAAGTATCTCATTGTCAACGGGCGCTATCTCTACCTGCCTGACGGTGTGCGGACTGCAGGCGACCATCTGCTGGTCCCCGTGCGCACCCTGGCCGCCGCCCTGGGGGCCGATGTGGCCTGGGATCCCATCGGCAATAATGTGGTCCTTACCGCGGGGACAGGTCCCATTACCGCCGGCAGCATCGCCTACCAGGAGGACGTGGTCTACTGGCTGAGCCACATCATCAACGCCGAAGCCGGCAACCAGCCTCTGGACGGCAAGATCGCCGTGGGCAATGTGGTCCTAAACCGGGTGTCCAGTTCCCGTTTCCCCAACACAGTCTATGAGGTGATCTTTCAGCGGGGCCAGTTCACTCCCGTATCCAACGGCTCCATCAACCTGATCCCCAACGAGCAGAGTATTGTAGCCGCCAAGCTGTGTCTGGACGGAGCCAATACAGTGGGCAACGCCCTCTACTTTATCAATCCCCGGTATTCGCCCAATAGCTGGGCCGCCCGGAACCGGCCCTATGTGGCCACCATCGGCGCCCACGCCTTTTACGCTTAACCGTTTCCGAAGCTGTCAAATGCGCCGCCCCCTCCCTTTTTGGGAGGGGGCGGTTTTCGTGACATTTCTTTCCTTTTTCGACTTTTTTCTTGCTTCCCTTTTTCCGGGGAGCTATAATGAAAGCAATGAGAATTTCAGGAAAGGAATGATCCTTATGAAGCTCTCTTCCCGTCTCTGCTGTGCGATGTTCTGCGCCGTCCTCGCCCTTCCTGCACAAGCCAGAGCCGCCGGAAGCTACCCCGACCTGTCTGAGAGCCATTGGGCCTACAAAGATATGGATAAAGCCGTAGAGCTTGGCATCATCAAAGGCATGGAGGACGGCCGCATAGCCCCTGAGGATACTCTGACCTGGGGCCAATACCTGGTCATGCTGACCCGCACCTTCTATCCCGAGGCCTACGCCGCTCTTTTGGAGGCGGGGGCCTCTTGGGACCA
>CATKDV010000238.1:0-3007 GCA_949746985.1 uncultured Eubacteriales bacterium
GGTGCACGAGGTGGGACTCGAACCCACACGCCCTCGCGAGCACCGGCACCTGAAGCCGGCGAGTCTACCAATTCCACCACTCGTGCATTTACGCCCTTTGGCGCAAGCAATATGTTACCATATCTGCCACCGATTTGTCAACCCCATCGGGCCATTTTTTGAAAAAATCAGAGACTTCCGAAATGTTCCTTCAGTTTCTGGAAGGTCTCGGCGCTGATGTCGTGCTCCACCCGGCAGGCGTCCTGGGCTGCCTGGGCTTCGCTGACCCCCAGCTCGGTAAACCAGAGGGTGAGCAGCCGGTGCCTCTCATAGATCCGCTCCGCGATCTCCCGGCCCGTGTCCGTCAGCTCCAGGGCCCCGTCAGCCGACATGGCGACGTGCCCCTCCTCCCGCAGCAGCTTTACCGCCCGGCTGACGCTGGGCTTGGAGAACTCCAGCCGGCGGGCCACATCGATGGAGTGGACCAGGCCCTTTTCATTTTTCAGGATCAGGATCGCCTCCAGATAATCCTCCGCCGATTCCTGGATCTTCACCGCCGCCGCCCCCTTCCAATGATTTTTTATTGTACCATACCGGAGGAAAAAAGACAAGTACATGGCCCCCCGGCAGAAAATTCCCCCCTCCCCTTGCGGTTTCTGCTCTGAGCCGGTATAATAGACATACCGATTTTACAAGGAGGTCCCCCTATGGTACAGCCCCATATCCAACTGGATGAAAGCCTGCATATCAAATATGCCATCCTGCCCGGCGATCCCGCCCGGGTGGGCCGCATCGCCCAACAACTGGAACATGTGGAGGAGCTGAAGTTCAACCGGGAATACCGCTCCCTCCGGGGGACCTACAAGGGGGTCCCCGTCCTGGCCATGTCCACCGGCATGGGCGGCCCCTCCACCGCCATCGGGGTGGAGGAGCTGAACCAGATCGGGGTCAAGTGCCTGATCCGCATCGGTTCCGCCGGAGCCCTTCAGCGCGGGATCGGCCTGGGGGACCTGATCCTGGTCACCGGAGCCGTCCGGGACGACGGGACCTCCGCCACCTATGTGCCTGCCCAGTTCCCCGCCGTGGCCGATCCCACGCTTCTCGCCGCCTGTGTGCGCAGTGCCCGGGAGCGGGGTCTCCGCCATCACGTAGGCCTCTGCCGCAGCCACGACGCCCTCTACCTGGAGCCCGAGTATGACACCAGCGGGGAGTGGTCCAAAAAGGGAGTCCTGGGCGCGGACATGGAGACCGCCACCCTGCTGACCGTCGCCGCCATCCGGGGCATGAAGGCCGCCAGCATCCTCAACAACGTGGTCCTCTGGGGCAGCGACACCGCCGAGAGCATCGGCTCCTACGCCGACGGGGCCAGCCTCACCGCCCAGGGGGAGCAGGACGAGATCACCGTAGCGCTGGAGGCCTTCCTGCGCATGGAAAAGGGGGAAACGCTGTGAAGGAGCTTCTTTTGGTTGACTGCTGCGTCCGGGGCAAGGAGTCCCGCACCCGGAAACTGGCCGACGCTTTTCTGGAGGGCCTGGACCCCAAAAAGTTTCACGTCACCCGCATCAGTCCCGAAGCGGAGGGCCTGCTGCCCCTCGCCGGGGCCAACTTCGCCCAACGGGAAAAACTGGTGGCCGAGGGAGAGCTGGACCACCCCCGCTTCCACTACGCCCGCCAATTCGCCCAGGCCGATGCGGTGGTCTTCGCCGCCCCCATGTGGGAGCTGAGCTTCCCCGCCATTCTGAAGATCTATCTGGAGAACGTATCGGTAAAGGGTCTCACCTTCGGCTGTGACGCCGACGGGCTTTTCGGCTCCTGCCGCGGCTCCCGCCTCATCTTCCTCACCACCCGCGGGGAGCGGTACGAGGGCAGTGATATGGAGCAGGGCAGCCGTTACTTAGAGGCCATGTCCAAGTTTTTCGGCTTCGGCGGCTACAGCTGCATCGCCGCCGACGGGCTGGACGCCGCCGGCTCCGACCCCCGGATCATTCTGGCCGACGCCTGCGGCCGGGCCAGGGGCCTGGCCGCATCCCTCTCCTGACCCCAGGTCAAAAAAAAGAGCGGCCCCATGGTGTCTCATGGGGCCGCTCTTTCCGTCTCTTCATGCCCCAGCCAGCCTGGCCAGAGCGGTAAACAGGATGCAGGCCCCCATCCCCAACCCCGTGGGCAGCGCCGCCGCTAGAGCGGTCCACTTCCAACTCCCCGTCTCCTTGCGGATGGTGAGCAGGGTGGTGGAGCAGGGCCAGTGCATCAGAGAAAAGAGCATCACATTCACCGCCGTCACCCAGGTCCAGCCGTTCTCCAGAAACAGGGCCTTCATCTCAGTAAGGCTCCCCAGCTCCAAAAGGCTCCCCTGGGCCAGATAGGCCATCAGGATGATGGGGACCACGATCTCATTGGCGGGAAAACCCAGGATAAACGCCATCAGGATCACCCCGTCCATCCCCATGATCCGGGCGAAGGGATCCAAAAACGAGGCGCAGTGGCCCAGCAGGGTGGCCTCCCCCACCGTCACATTGGCCATGATCCAGATAAGCAGCCCCGCCGGCGCCGCCACCGCCGCCGCCCGGCCCAGGACAAAAAGGGTCCTGTCAAAAACAGACCGGACGATGACCCGCCCCACCTGGGGTCTCCGGTAGGGGGGCAGCTCCAGGGTGAAGGAGGACGGCTCCCCCTTCAATACCGTGACAGACAGAAGCCTTGTGGCGGCAAAGGTAAGCCCCACCCCCAGCAAAATGACCCCTGTCAGCAGCAACGCGGACAGGACAGAGCCTCCCCATCCTCCCGCCGCCCCCACAAAAAACATACTCAGAATGGCGATCAGCGTGGGGAACCGTCCGTTACAGGGCACAAAATTATTGGTCAGAATGGCCAGCAGCCGCTCCCTGGGGGAGTCAATGATCCGACAGCCCACAATGCCCGCCGCGTTGCACCCGAAGCCCATGCACATGGATGGTTCAAAAGGGAACGCGTTTTATGCTGTGTATTGGTATTCCCGCTCCTTAGTCATAAACCGGAACCATATCTTGAC
>CATKDV010000239.1:0-8081 GCA_949746985.1 uncultured Eubacteriales bacterium
GTCTACTCCGCCGGGACCCCCTTCCAGCACGCGGCCCTGGTGGACGTGGACTTCACCGCTTACAAGGGCGAATACCTGGGTGTCATCGGACACACCGGGTCGGGGAAGTCTACCCTCATCCAGCACCTCAACGGCCTTCTGAAGCCCACCTCGGGCAAGGTGCTGGTGGAGGGAAAGGACATCTGGGGATCCAAGGCCGCCACCCGCGAGGCCCGCTTCCGGGTGGGCCTGGTATTCCAATACCCCGAGTACCAGCTTTTTGAGGAGACGGTCTACAAGGACATCTCCTTCGGCCCCAAGAACATGGGCCTGGAGGAAGCCGAGATCGACCGCCGGGTCCGTCAGGCCGCCCAATTTGTGGGCCTTCCCGACCAGGTACTGGACCAGTCCCCCTTCGAGCTCTCCGGGGGCCAGAAGCGGCGGGTAGCCATCGCCGGCGTCATCGCCATGGAGCCCGCCGTCCTCATCCTGGACGAGCCCACCGCCGGCCTTGACCCGGTGGGGGTAGAGCAGATTTTAGGCAACATCCGGGACTATCACAAGGCCCAGAACGCCACCATCATCATCGTCTCCCACTCCATGGAGGAGATGGCCCGGACAGTGGACCGGCTGGTGGTGGTCAACGACGGACGCATCCCCTTTGAAGGCGCACCCCGGGACGTGTTCGCCCACGGCGAGGAGCTGGAGCAGATGGGCCTGGGCGTTCCCCGGATGACCCGGGTCTTCCACCGCCTGAAGGCTCTGGGTGTGGACGTGGACCCCTCGGTCTACACCATCCCCCAGGCCAAAGAGGCCATTCTGGCGGCCCTTAAGAAAGGGGGGGCGGTATAATGGCTCTCAAAGACATCACCCTGGGCCAGTACTTCCCCGGGAACTCCATCCTCCACCGGCTGGACCCCCGGACCAAGCTGCTGCTGACGGTATTTTATATCGTGGCCCTCTTTATGGCGAAAAACGCCTTCAGCTATGGGCTTATGCTGGGGTCTCTCCTCTTTGGGATCTGGGTATCCCATGTGGGGCTGAAAGTCCTGGTGAAGGGCATGAAGCCCATCCTCTTTATCGTGGTCTTCACCGCCGTTTTGAACCTTTTCTATACCCCCGGCGCAGGGGAGCCCCTTCTCTCCTTCTGGATATTCACCGTCTACTGGGAGGGGATCCGCACCGCCTTCTTCATGGTCCTGCGGATCATGATGCTCATCTCCTGCACCTTCCTTCTGACCTACACCACATCCCCTATCCTCCTCACCGACGCTTTGGAGGCCCTGCTGGGGCCTCTGAAAAAGCTCCATCTCCCCATCCACGAGCTTGCCATGATGATGTCCATCGCCCTTCGCTTCATCCCCACCCTCATCGAGGAGACCGACAAGATCATGGCCGCCCAGAAGGCCCGGGGGGCCGACTTCGACTCGGGAAACCTGCTGGAGAAGGCCAAGGCCCTCATCCCCCTGCTGGTCCCCCTCTTTATCTCCGCCTTCCGCCGGGCCGACGAACTGGCGGTGGCCATGGAGTGCCGCTGCTACCACGGGGGCGAGGGAAGGACCCGGATGCGGCAGCTCAAATACGTGGCCCGCGACTACGCCACCCTGCTCCTGGGCTTCGGCCTTTGTCTGGCAGTCTGGGGGCTCAACCTGCTGGGGGTTTTCTGACCCTCCGCCCCCATCCGGGCATGGCACAGCCTTCCCCACTTTTACCAAATCTTAAGACAAGGTTCAAACATTATGAGGAATATTGCGCTACAATTGATGTATGTGGGCACCGCCTACCACGGCTGGCAGATCCAGAAGAACGCCGTCTCCGTGGAGGAGACTCTGGAAAAGGCCCTCTCCAGGATCGTGGAACACCCGGTGAAGTGCACCGGGGCGGGCCGGACCGACGCGGGAGTCCACGCCCGGACCTATATTGCCAACTTCCGCACCACCTCCACCATCCCCTGCGACCGCCTGCCCCTGGCGGTGAATACCCGCCTGCCCGATGACATCGTGGTCACAAGGGCGGTGGAGGTTTCCGACGGGTTCAATGCCATCGGCTCCTGCCGGAAAAAGGAATATACATACCGCATCTACAATACCCGCATCCGCAACGCCTTCTTCGTGGACCGGGCCTGGTTCTATCCCAAAAAGCTGGACGAGCAGGTGATGCAGCGGGCCGCCGACTGCTTTGTGGGCACCCACGATTTCGCCGCCGTCAAGAGCGTGGGCACCGACGTAAAGACCACCGTGCGGACGGTCTACTACTTCGACATTGAGCGGCAGGGAGATATCATCGACTGCCGGGTCTGCGCCAACGGCTTTCTCTACAACATGGTCCGGGCCATGGTGGGCACCGTGATCTACGCCGCCGAGGGCAAATTTCCCCCCGAGGCCGTCAGCGATATCCTGGCGGGCAAATGCCGCACCGACGCAGGCCCCACCGCCCCGCCGGGCGGGCTTTACATGACGAAGCTCTGGTATGACGAGCCAGGTCTTACCCCGGAGGAGATGGAGTAGAATGGAAGAAAAGAAGAAAGCGCCTCTTCTGCGGTTCCTGACCCTTCTCCTCACAGCCGCCCTGCTGCTGGGCGCCGTGTTCCTCATCGCCAACTGGCAAAAGCTGAATTTCGACTTTATCCGCCGCTGGTTCGCCTACCGCTCTCTGGAGAAAAACGAGAGCGGTCAGGTGGAGTCCTACCGCTACATCGGCGGGGGGGACAGCTCCTTTGTCCAACTGGGAGACGACCTTTTGGTCTCGTCAGAGAGCGGCGTGCGGCTATACTCCCCCAGCGGCGCGGCCTATGTGGACCAGCCCTGTGTCCTCACCCACCCCTTTGTCTCCACCGGGGGGAACGCCGCTCTGGTCTATGACGCGGGGGGGACCGACCTGTTCATCTACCGGGACCGGGAGCAGGTGTTCTCCTACACCGCCGAGAGCGGCCACTCCATCCTGTACGCGGGCCTCAGCGCCCAGGGTCAGCTCGTTCTGGTGACCCAGTCCAGCGGCCTGAAGGGAGAGGTCACGGTCTACTCCTCCTCCTTTGAACCCCTGTACGGTCTGAAGATCTCCTCCCGCTTCATCACCGGGGCGGAGCTCTCCCCCGACGGCAGAACGCTGGCTTTGGCCACCGCGGGCCAAACGGAGGGCGTCTACGACAGCCAGATCGCCCTCTACGGCTTCCCCCGCGCCGCCGAGGACACGGAACCCGATAAAGTTTGCTCTCTGGGCAACAACACCACCCTGGCCCTGGACTGGTCCAGCGAACCTCTGCGGGTATTGGGGGAAAACGCCTTGTCCTTTGTATCCTCCGACGGAACGCTGGCCGGCTCCTACTCCTATGACCAGCGGGTCCTGAAGGGCTTTTCCCTGGAGGGGGACGCCTGCACCCTCCTGCTGGGCAAGTACCGGGCCGGGACCGGCGCCGATCTGGTGATGGTGAATACCTCCGGAGAGGAGCTGGCCCTCCAGAGCATGACGGAGCAGGTGCTGTCCATGTCCTCCGCCGGACGGTACCTGTCGGTACTCACCGCCGACGGACTGACTATCTACTCCGGGGCTTTGGAGCCCTATCACTCCACCGCCAATCTCCAGGGGGCCCGCCGGGTCCTCCAGCGCTCCGACGGGTCGGTGACTCTTATCAGCGGGGAGACCGCCCGGCTGTACCTGCCCAACTGACCCGCCCATTACTCCATGAAAGGCTGATGTATCATGTTTTCCGCTCCCGCCATCCTCATAGACCTGGTTTTCGTTGCCGCCTTCCTTCTGGCGGTGATCCGGGGCGCCAAAAAGGGCTTCATTCTCACCCTGTGCTCTCTGGTGGCCGTCGTCGTGGCTTTCCTCGGGGCCTCCTTTATCGCCGATACCCTGTCCCCCAAGGTGTCCCAAGCCATCCAGCCCAAGCTGGAGCAGATCATCCTGGAACAGCTTGACGAAGCCCTGAAACACAACGAGTTTGTCGGTGTCAGCGGCGATGCGGCCCAAACATCGGAGGAGGTCGCCCTTCCCGGCGTTCTGGAGGTGCTCCGGGAAAACAAGCTCTACCAGAACCTGATCGGCAACGTGGAACAGGCTCTGGAGGAGGGGGCCGCCGCCACAGCGGCCAGCGCCGCCTCCCAGGTGGCCGCCGCCCTGGCCGGACAGCTTGCCCGGGGCGTCCTCTTTGCCGTCTCCTTCTTCCTGGTACTGGTGGCCTGGTTCATCCTGTCCCATGCCCTGGACCTGGTGTCCAAGCTGCCTGTCATCAACTCCCTCAACCGCACCCTGGGCGGAGTCATCGGCGGGGCAAAGGGACTTATCCTTCTCTACCTCATATCCTGGCTCCTGTGCTCCTTGACGGACGTCATTCCCCCGGAGACGGCGGAGAAGACCTACCTGCTCTCCTTCCTGCTCTCCCACAGCCCACTGGATCTTGTCACCATTTTGTAACCTCTTGTAGCTTTTTGTAACCATCTTTTTATCTGAAAGGGGGCGGCCTGCATGAATATTCCCAATTTTCTCTCCCTGGTCCGGCTGGGGCTGGCACCTCTTTTTGCCCTGACCTTTTTCAGTTCCTCCCCCAACGCCCACACCTGGGCCGCTTTGGTCTACGCCCTGGCCTTCGCCACCGACATTGCCGACGGATATATCGCCCGGAAATTGAATATGATCACCAAGCTGGGCCGGATCCTGGATCCCATGGCCGACAAGCTGATGACCTTTACTGTCATTATCTGCGTGGCCCTGGATGGGGCCATCCCCATGTGGGCCGTGGCAGTGTTCTTCTGCAAGGAGGCCCTTATGGCCCTGGGGGGCCTTCTCATGTACCGCCGGGTGAGGGATGTGAACCCCGCCAACTGGTGGGGCAAGGCCTCCACGGGGGTGTTCTTCGTGGTGCTGGCCGCCCTGGTCCTCTTCCCCATTCCCCGGCCCTGGTCCACGGCCATGATCTCCTTCGCCCTGTGCCTCACCGTGGCCGCCCTCATCCGCTATGCCCGGGACTTCCAGAAGCTGATGAAAATGGAGAAAAAATAATCGAAAATAACGACGCTTTTTTCACACCCTGTTCACAATTTCGAATTAAAATAATTGCCTTGAGGGGGAAGTTTAAATCCCTGCCTCCCGGCGGAAGCCGGTCCCAAAGGAGTGTATCGCTATGCAGCCTACTTTGTGTGCAAAATGTCAAAAAAATGTGGCGGTGGTCTTTGTCCAGCGCATTGAGAATGGAGAGACCAAGTCTGAAGGCCTCTGCCTCAACTGCGCCCGGGAGATGGGGATCAAGCCTGTGGATGATATGATCCAGAAGATGGGTCTCTCCGACGACGACGTTCAGAGCCTGACCAGCGAGATGATGTCCGCCTTTGGCGGCGCTGAGGGAATGGAGGGTCTTGCCGACCAGGACAGCGACGATGAGGACAACGAGGAGGAGGGCAAAACCGCCACCTTCCCCTTCCTCAACAAGCTTTTCGGCGGTTCCGGCACTCCCGCCGCCTCCGCTGAAAAGTCCGAGGGCGCTGAAGGCGGCTCCGACCGCGCCTCCTCCCCCAAAGGCCGGGAGGACAAGGGCGGCAAAAATAAGGATACCAAGCGGAAGTTTTTGGAGAATTACTGTATCTCCATGACCAAAAAAGCCGCCGACGGCAAGCTGGACAATATCATCGGCCGGGATGAGGAGATCGCCCGCACCATCCAGATCCTCAACCGCCGGCAGAAGAACAACCCCTGTCTCATCGGTGAGCCGGGCGTAGGCAAGACCGCCATCGCCGAGGGTCTTGCCCTGCGCATCCACAATGGGGACGTGCCCTATAAGCTCCAGGACAAGGAGGTCTACCTGCTGGACCTCACCGCCCTGGTGGCGGGCACCCAGTTCCGGGGCCAGTTTGAGTCCCGGATGAAGGGCCTTATCGACGAGGTGAAGAAGCTGGGTAACATCATTCTGGTCATTGACGAGGTACACAACATCGTGGGAGCCGGCGACGCCGAGGGCAGTATGAACGCCGCCAATATCCTCAAGCCCGCCCTCTCCCGGGGTGAGATCCAGGTCATCGGCGCCACCACCCTCACCGAGTACCGGAAATATATTGAGAAGGACTCCGCCCTGGAGCGCCGTTTCCAGCCCGTTATGGTGGACGAACCTTCTATTGAGGACAGCGTGAAGATCATGGAGGGGATCGCCCCCTACTATGAGAAGTTTCACTATGTGTCCATCTCCCCCGCCATATGCCGGGCGGCGGTGACCATGTCCGAGCGGTACATCACCGACCGCTATCTTCCCGACAAGGCCATCGACCTCATTGACGAGGCCTGCTCCGATGTGAATCTCCAAAACAAATCTCTGGCCCGGGAGAAGCAGGTCCGCAAGGCCCTAGAGGATCTGAGCGTCCAGCGGGAGGCCCTGATGAGCGAGTCCAGCAGCCGGGATGTGAAAAAGCAGAACGATCTGAAGGCCAACGAGGCCCGCCAGGCCGAGATCCGCCGGAAGCTCTCCGCCCTGGCGGGGGAGCACGCCGCCCTGGCTCTGGACCCCGGACAGGCCGCCGGCCTGAAGGACAATGAGCGGGAACAGGCCACTTTGAACACCGAGCTGGAGCGGCTGGGAGAGGAGCGGACCAAGCTTCTCTCCGCCGGCGGGGAGGACCAAAACTACGAGCAGCTTGCCAAGCTCAAGAGCCAGGAGCTCCAGCTCCAGGAGGAGCTGGGTAAGCTGGAGGCCATGAGCGCCCCTCCCCTCACCATGGAGCACCTGGCAAGGGTCATCGAGCTGTGGACCAAGATCCCCGCCAGCCAGATCCAGGAGCAGGAGTACGAGCGCCTGGCCCACCTGGAGGACCGGCTGAAAGAACACATCGTAGGCCAGGACCAGGCGGTGAAGGAGGTCTCCGCCGCCGTCCGCCGGGGCCGGGTAGGCATCGCCTCCAAGAGAAAGCCTGTGTCCTTCATCTTCGTCGGCTCCACCGGCGTGGGCAAGACCGAGCTTGTCAAGCGGCTGGCCCAGGATATGTTCAACTCTCCCGAGTCCCTCATTCGGCTGGATATGTCGGAGTTTATGGAGAAGTTCTCGGTCTCCCGGATCATCGGCTCTCCCCCGGGCTACGTGGGCTATGACGAGGCGGGGCAGCTCACCGAGAAGGTGCGGCGGAAGCCCTACTGCGTCATCCTCCTTGACGAGATCGAGAAGGCCCATCCCGACGTTCTCAATGTCCTCCTCCAGATTCTGGACGACGGCCACATCACCGACGCCCAGGGCCGGAACGTGAACTTTGAGAACACGGTGATCGTCATGACCTCCAACGCCGGGTCCACCACCGGCTCCACCGGGGCGGTGGGCTTTGGGCGCAGCGAGACCGAGCAGGGCAAGGCCAAGGCCATGAAGGCTTTGGAGGGCTTCCTTCGGCCCGAGTTCATCAACCGGGTGGACGAGATCGTCTACTTCAACAAGCTTACCGAGGACAACTTCAAGGCCATTGCCCAGATCATGCTCACCGAGCTGAGCCAGAATCTGCGGGAGAAGGGGATCGCCTTCTCCTATGACAATGGGCTGATGGATTATCTCACGAAGAAGTCCTACTCCCAGACCTACGGGGCCCGGAATTTGAGGCGGCAGATACAGAAAGACCTGGAGGACCCCATCGCTACCAAGATCATTGACAGCTATATGGAGCCTCTGTCCAAGATCAGGGCTGTCTCTGACGGGGAGACCCTGACGGTGGAAGCGGAATAAATAAGGAAAAGGAACCCCCTGCTGAATTTTCGGCGGGGGTTCTTTTTTGTGAATTGGGTGATACCGTTTAGTTGTTCGTTGACATCAAACTTATCACTGCGTGAAGCGAAAGACCATTCTTTGAAGGGCCAAAGAATGGCCTCTCGCGCTCTCAACCGCTTCGCGGCATTAACTCCCGCTAAGCTCGCTGCGCTCACTAAGCAGGAGTAAACAAGAAAGCCCTAAGGTCAAGACCAGGCGTTCTCAAGTCGGCTCTATCGTCTTTACGCCGGGTGCTTCTATTTGCCCCGCGCCCGCGCGTCCCATTGTGGGACACAGATAGATATGCCGCTGAAATGATGCCGCCTCTATCCTACCCAGCTTGATAGGTGGGATGTTCTCAAGCCCTTGACCTTGGACTTTGGGGGAAAGAACA
>CATKDV010000240.1:0-2370 GCA_949746985.1 uncultured Eubacteriales bacterium
CTATGAGGATTACTGGACCCAAGACTTCCACCTGTTTGCCCAAGGGGAAAACCCCCGGAAATCCCTTCTCCTCTTCGGCAGCGAGGACCAGCTCCGCTTTCCCGACCGGGCCTCGGCAGAGGCCGGTATGACCACCGTCACCGTTCCCGTGTGGCACTTGGACAAAAGCGGGAATAAGGTCCCCGCCACTACCTCCTTCTCCATCCACGCCGCCATTGCCGAGGACACTGTGGCCCTCTTCACCGAGATCTATAACGACCCCGAGCAGTTCCCCATCCACGACCTGGGAGGCTACTCCTGGCGGGGAGACAGCGCCACCGGGGAGCACAACTGCGGCACCGCCGTGGACATCAACGCCAACGAAAACTATCAGATCCGGGAGGGCAAGATCTTAGTCGGTTCCCACTGGACCCCGGGAACCGACCCCTACTCCATCTCCCCCGACAGCTCTGTCGTCCGCATTTTTGCCGAGCACGGCTGGTCCTGGGGCGGCGACGCCTGGGCCTACAGCAGCGATGACAGGGAAGGTTATCACGACTATATGCACTTTTCTTACATGGGCAAATGACCCCGCCGAAGAAAGGATGGCCGCTATGAAACTGTTCCGCCCCCTTTGCCTTTTGACCCTCTGCACCATGCTCATTGCCCCAGCGGCAGCTGCGGAAACCAAATACCCCGACCTGCCCCGGGATTACTGGGCTTATGAGGATATGAGCGAAGCCGTCAGGCTTGGCATCCTCACCGGCATGGACGACGGCCGCATGGCCCCCGAAGACACTCTGACCTGGGGCCAGTATCTGGTCATGCTGGACCGGGCCATTTATCCGGAGATCTACGCCGCCGCCCTGGACGGGGATCTTCCCTGGGACACGGCAGGATATTACGCCGCCATGGATGCCGGGATCTTGCTGGAAGAGGACTTTCTCCCCGTATCCCCCGAAACCCTGGACCGGCCTATCCTGCGCCAGGACGCCGCCGTACTGTTGGACCGGCTGCTGCTGGATCTTGACTACAAGGAGATGTTCTGGAGCGCTCCCTCCGACAACGGAGACGACTGGGAACTGCCCACCGCCGCCAACTCCTTCTCTGATTGGAATAGCCTGGACCTAAACTATCAGGCCGCCGTATCCCGCCTGTTCGAAGCGGTGATCGTCAAAGGCCGGGACAACGGCACCTTCGGCGGCGGCGAGACCATTCAGCGCGCCGACGGCACAGTCCTGCTCATGCGCGCCCTTCCCCTGGCGGAAATGCGGCTTTGGGGGATCGAATCCAAAACCATCACCCTCCGCCTTCTGGACCAGGAGGGCGGCCTTCTGGTGGAGGACAAGACCCTTCTGACAGAGCTGGGCGCCTCCACCGCTGAACTGGCCGACCTGAACGCTCCCAAACACTACGCCGCCATGGACGGCGGCGTCACCGTCACCCGGTCCCGGGACCTCTACGCCGTCACTATGCGTCCCTTCACCCAGGCGGAGCTGGATGAGGAGGCTTACTACGAACAGCTCTCCGCCGGACAGGTCACCCAGGCGGAGTACGATTCCCAAAACTTCTGGCTGCGCAAGCTTGGGGAGAACGACCAGAAAAAGCTCCTCCTATACGGCAACGCCAAGCAGCGCCGCTACGGAAGCCGCTCAGAGGCTGAGCAGCACATGGTCACCATCACCGTCCCCATGTGGCGCATCGACAAAAACGGCAGCAAGTATGCCAGCGAGGGCTCCTTTTCCATCCACGCCGCCATTGCCGACGATGTGGTGGCCATCTTTACCGAGATCTTCAACGATCCTGAGCAGTTTCCTTTCCGGGACCTGGGCGGCTATGGCTGGCGGGGCGACAAGGCTACCGGCGAGCACAACTGCGGCACCGCCATCGACATCAACTGGAACGAAAACTACCAGATCCGCAACGGCCGCATCCAGACCGGTTCCCTCTGGCAGCCGGGGAGCAACCCCTACTCCATCAGCCCCAACGGCTCGGTGGTCCGCATCTTCCGGGAGCACGGCTGGTCCTGGGGAGGCGACGCCTGGGCGGACAACAGCGACGACAGCTATGGATATCACGACTATATGCATTTCTCCTACATGGGTTGGTAAGCTTTTGCTGCCGGTAAAATAAACGTGGGACGGCTGGATACATCCAGCCGTCCCACGTTTTTCTTTTCTTCTTTACCAGACCTTGACCCGCTCCCCGGGGTCGGTCCACATCCCGTCGCCCTCTTTGATCCCAAAGGTCTCGTAAAATTCCGGGATGGTCTGCAAGGCCCGGTTCACCCGCAGCTTGTCGGCGGCGTGGACATCCCCCACCGCCAGTCGCTCCAGCATTCCCCGGGTGGCGGTGGAGGCCCAGGTCTTTGCCACAGAGCGGAACAACGCC
>CATKDV010000241.1:0-2635 GCA_949746985.1 uncultured Eubacteriales bacterium
CTCAGAGAAGGCCCTGGACCGGCTCCTGCTGTCCCTCCGGCGGCTTCCCGCCCCCTGTTTGAAGGCCGTTCTCACCCCCACCAACGCCGGCTGGACCCTTCGAAAGCTCTATGGGGAGTTGGTGGAGGAGCGTTCCCAGTTGGGCGGCGCCCACCCTCCCGCCGATTGAGAGGGCTTATCCTGTTTTCCAGCAAAAACTTCCCCATTTTGCTCCTCTTCCCCTTGCGGGGAGGAGCGAAATGGGGTAAACTATTTTCTGCAGAGATTTTACCGGGAGGAGGGCGAACACCGTCATGGATTACAACGCGCTTTTGGCGGTGGCCGCTGATTTGGGGTACGGACTTTTGGAGAGCGGGGCGGAGATCTACCGGGTGGAGGAGGCCATCGCCCGGCTGCTCCATGCTTACGGCATCACCCAGGCAAATCCCTTTGTTATCCCCAACTGCATCATCGTCAGTTTCGTGACCCCGGAGGGGGAGACATTGACCCAGGTGCGGCGCATGCCTACCCACGGCACCGATATCGATCTGTTGGAAAAATACTATGACCTGGGCCGCCGCCTTTGCCGGGAAACACCGTCTCTGGATGACGCCCACCGGCGGTTGGAAGAGATCTCCCTTCAGCACCGGACGTATCCCTTTCCCGTTTTGCTGTGTGCTTACTTTGCCGTCTCCGCCACCTTTTCCCTTTTTTTCGGAGGCACCGGGCGGGACGCCCTGGCCGCCGGAAGCTGCGGACTGGCTATCGGAGTAGCTTTGACCGCCATGACCCGTTTTCACGCCAACCTATTTTTTAAGTCTATGCTGTGTTCCGCCCTGTCCGCCTTTTTGGCCTCCGCCCTGACCCGGCTGGGGTTTGCCCAGCACAGCGAATTGGTCATCATCGGCGCTCTGATGGCCCTGGTCCCCGGCATTATCTTTACCAACGCCATCCGGGACGTGATCGCAGGCGACATGGTGGCGGGGCTGAGCAAGATCGCAGATGCGCTCCTGACCGGGGTATCCGTAGCCCTGGGCACCGGGTTTGCCCTGAGCCTGGCCCGGCTTTTTTGGGGGGTGTAGGCAGCAATGAGAGATGTTATTCTGCCCGTGTTTTTTGCCTTTGTGGCCAGCGGAGCTTTCTCCGTCATTTACAATATCCGGGGTCTTGGCGTTCTGATCTGCGCTTTTGGCGGAGGGCTGGCCTGGTTTTCCTACCTACTTTTTGCCCCGCTGCTGCAAAACGAGATCACCCAAACCTTTGTGGCCGCCCTGGTCATCTCGGTCTATGCCGAGGTCATGGCCCGGGTCCGCAAATGCCCCGTCACAGGATACCTTCTGGTGGCCATCTTCCCCTTGGTCCCCGGCGGAGGGATCTACTATACCATGGAATACGCTATGCGGGGTGAGGTGGACCAGTTTCTCCTCTCCTTTCTCCACACCCTGGGCTTGGCCGGAGCCATTGCAGTAGGCGTGTTGTTGGTATCCTCCGCCGTGCGGATGTGGACCGCCTTCCGCCGTCAAACTCCCCTGCCCCGAAAGGAGGACCGCCCATGACACAGTACCGCTGGCTTCTGTTGGATGCAGACAATACCCTGTTCGACTTCAACGCCGCTGAGGAGTTCGCTTTGACCCGGACCCTGATCCGCTACGGGGTCTCCCCTACAGCGGAGGTCAAGACCCGGTACCGGGCCATCAATTCCGCCCTATGGCTGGACTACGATCACGGCAAGATCTCCCAGGACGCACTGGGTCCCAAGCGGTTCCAACTGCTTTTTGAGATGGAGGAGTTCCCCGGGCAGCCGGGAGATCCCGGACAGTGGAGCGACTTTTTCCTCTCCTGCCTCTCCGAGTGTTCCACTCTGATGCCCGGCGCGGAGAAGCTGTGTCACCGGCTTTCGGACCGGTATATTCTGGCCCTTACCACCAACGGGATCTCTCATGTCCAGCGGCGGCGGCTGCAGAAATCCCCCCTGGCCCGTTACTTTGGAGACCGGGTCTTCATTTCCGGGGAAATGGGTTGCCGCAAGCCGGAAAGAGCCTACTTTGACGCGGTGCTTGCCGCTCTGGGCGTGGGGCCCGGTCTCCAGCGGACCAAGGCCCTGGTCATTGGCGACAGCCTTTCCAGCGACATCAAGGGCGCCTTTCAGTCCCGGCTGGACAGCGTATGGGTCCGCAGTCCCGGCGCAAAGGCCGGGGTGGTGAAGCCCACCTATGAGGTGGACAGTCTGGCCCAGCTGGCCCAGCTTTTGGGTGCGGACCGCTACGTGAATATTCCGCTGTAATTAGAGATATAGGAGTTGATTTCTGTGCCTTCCCGCCCCTCTCCGCCCCGATGGCTCATGGCAGTTTTGATGGGTTGTCTGGCCATTATATTGATTTTTCTTTTTACCCGGCCGGACCTGACAGGGCAGCCTGCCGAGGCCGCAGCGGAAAGCCCCGTCCCAACTTTTGCTCCAGAGTCCCTTCTCTCCCCTACTCCAAAGCCAACCCCTACGCCGGAACCTACCCCGGCCCCTACGCCGGAGCCTGATTGGGCTCAGCCTGTCCCCGAGGGAGAGCCGGTAGACCAGGAGGAGTGGTTTTCCGACGCGGTATTTATCGGCGACTCCCGCACCGACGGGCTCAAGTTATACAGCGGCATCACCTCCAAGGCC
>CATKDV010000242.1:0-2020 GCA_949746985.1 uncultured Eubacteriales bacterium
ACCCGGAGAAGGGTCAGTTTATTGGGTGTATTCATATCCTCACTCCTCGATCTCGCCCGTCAGGTCGCCGTCCTCGGCCCCTGTAATGCGGACGTTGACGAACTCTCCCGCCGGGACAAGGCCCGCGGCGGTAAAGAACACCCGGCCGTCCACCTCCACCGAGTCGGCGTAGGTCCGTCCGGCGTAGCTGCCCATCAGGGGATCAAAGCCCTCGCAGAGGACCTCCATCACCGTACCCAGCCGGCTTTCATTGTACCGGTCCAGAACGACGGACTGGAGCTCCACCAGCCGCTCCACCCGCTGGGCCGCCACCTCCTCAGGGACCTGATCCGGCATCTGAGCCGCCCGGGTCCCCTCCTCCCGGGAGTATTGGAACACCCCCGCCCGCTCAATGCCTGTCTCGGTGACGAAGCGGCACAGGGCCTCAAAATCTTCCTCCGTCTCCCCAGGCAGACCGCAGATCAGGGAGGTTCGGAGGACCAGGCCGGGGATCTTCTCCCGCAGGTTTTTCAGCAGGGCGGCAAGCTCTTTCTCCGTCCCCCAGCGGTTCATGGACTTGAGAAGATGGTCGGCACAGTGCTGGAGGGGGATATCCAGGTATTTGACGATCTTGGGCTGGGAGGCGATCACCTCTATCAGTTCCTCGTCAAAGTGATCGGGATACAGGTAGTGAAGCCGAATCCAGTGAAAGGGGAGTTTACATAATTCTTTCAAAAGCTGAGGCAGACGACGTTCCCCGTACAGGTCCTTGCCGTAGGGGCCAATATCCTGAGCGATGAGGATCAGCTCCTTCACCCCGGAATCGGCCAGAGCCTTAGCCTCGGAGAGCACCGAGTCCATGGGGCGGCTGCGATAGCGGCCCCGGAGGTAAGGAATGATACAGAAGGCGCAGAAATTATCGCAGCCCTCGGCGATCTTCAGGAAGGCGGTATACTGGGGGCCGGTGACCAGCCGCTCCCCCTCCTCACTGGTGGCGGAGATATCCCCAAAGCGTTGGGGGAACTGTCCTTTGGCCACCTCCTCCACCGCGGAGACGATATCATCGTAGCTGCCGGTGCCCATAAGGCCGTCCACCTCGGGAAGGTCGGCCAAAATATCCTCCCGGTAACGCTGGGAGAGGCAGCCGCAGACCAGGAGTTTTTTCAGCTTCCCCGCCTGCTTCAGTTCCCCCAGGGAGATGATATGCTCGATGGCCTCGCTTTTTGCCGCGTCTATGAAGCCGCAGGTGTTGAGGACGGCTACATCAGCCCCCTCGGGCTCCCCGCTCACCTCATGGCCCGCGGCGCGGCAGAGAGCCATCATCTGTTCGGTATTGATGAGATTTTTAGAGCAGCCAAGGGAGATAAAGGCGATTTTCAAAATGAATGTCTCCTTTTGTTCAGATGGGGGTGGTAAGTCTCCGACGGATAAAATCTTCCATCAGGGCATTCACCCGCTCGGGAGCGTCGCAGTTGGAATTGTGGCCCGCTTTGGGGAGCCATACCAGAGGCAGCCCCTCCCGCTCCGCCCAGCGGCGGTTGTAGCGTTTGGCGGAGCCCGCCCGATCCTCCTCCCCGCAGAGGAGGAGACAGGGGCAGTCCACCTCGTAGGGCCGGTTCTTTTCCATAGCCTGGGCCAGGATGCGGAAGCCGTGGACCGTCAGGTCCACGTACTCCTTTTTGGTGTAGCCGGCCATCATTCGGGCCATGAGGTCCCGGCCGTAGTCGGTGGTGGCCACGGCCAGCCCCGCCTTCCGGAGGGCCTTCCAGGGATAGGGGCGGTAAATCAGGTCCGTGTGCTTGAGCATACTAAGTTCCGCCGCCGTAATGTATTTCCGCTTCAGGGGAGCGGAGTCGATGGAGACGAATCCGGAGACCGTTCCGGGGAACCGCTCCATAAAACATTGGGCCACATAGCCCCCCATGGACTGGCCGACAAGGATGGGCCTTTCCAGCCCTTCCTGCCGGAGAATGGCCCGGAGCCACACCGCCTTGCTGTCCAGAGAGAACTCCAGCCGGAAGGGCCGGGAGGCTCCGTGGCC
>CATKDV010000243.1:0-2997 GCA_949746985.1 uncultured Eubacteriales bacterium
ACCCCCAGGTCGTGGGTGATGTAGATGGTGGTCAGGTCCAGTTTCTTCTGGAGATTTTTGATGAGGTCCAAAATCTGGGCCTGGATGGTCACGTCCAGGGCGGTGGTGGGCTCGTCACAGATCAGGATCTTGGGCCGGCAGGCCACGGCGATGGCGATGACCACCCGCTGGCGCATCCCGCCGGAGAACTCGTGGGGATACTGCTTGTACCGCCGCTCCGGCTCGTCGATGCCCACGGCGGAGAGGGCTTCCATGGCGGCGGCTTTGGCAGCCTCCCCCTTCAGGTCCTGATGGAGGAGCACGGCCTCCAGGATCTGGTCCCCCACGGTCTTCAGAGGGTTCAGGGAGGTCATGGGGTCCTGCATGACCATGGCGATCTCCTTGCCCCGGATGGTGAGCCACTCCTTCTCCCGGGTGAAGGTGGTCAGGTCCTTGCCGCCGTACCAGATGTGGCCCCCGGCGATGGTGCCATTGGCGTCCAGCAGGCCCATGGCGGACTTGGTGAACACGCTCTTGCCTGAGCCCGACTCCCCCACGATGGCCAGGGACTCTCCCCGGTACACGTCCAGGGAGATCCCCCGGATGGCGTTGAGCACCTGGCCCCGGAGGGTGAAGCGGATGTCCAGGTCCTGGAAGGAGAGGATCGGTTCTTGATTGGTTGGTGTGGACATGAAGGCATGACCTCCTTTGGAGGAGTTAAAAGTGAAAAGGTGCGGCGCTCGGCAAAGCCGGGCTATTTCAATATGCGGCCTTTGCCGCAGCAGGAACAGAACTTTTTCACTTTTCGCTTAATTGACGTGGTTTTTGGGGTCGGCGGCATCGGCAAAGGCGTTGCCGATGATGTAGAAGGAGATGGTGATCACCGCCAGCACCGCCACGGGGAAATAGAGCTGGTAGCGCAGGGCGGGGATGGTCATCAGCTCCCGGCCCGCCTGGATCAGGTTGCCCAGAGAGGGGATCTCAATGGGCAGGCCGATGCCGATGTAGGTGACGAAGACCTCGTTGCCGATGGCTGAGGGGATGGCCAGGGCCATCCGCATGGTGATGACGCTGACAAGATAGGGCAGCAGGTTCTTGAAGATGATCCGGTGGGTGGGAGTACCCAGGCACCGGGAGGCCAGGTTGTAGTCCCGGTCCCGGATAATGATGATCTGGTTGCGGATAAACCGGGCCATGCCCAGCCAGCCTGTGAGGCACAGGGCGAAGATGATGGTGGATATCCCCGGATTCAGCACATAGGAGATGAGGATGAGCAGAAGGGTCTGGGGGATATTGTCAAAGACGTTGTAAAGCTCGGTAAAGAGGAAATCCAGCTGCCGTACATAACCCCAGAGGACTCCCATAAGGATGCCCAGAATGGCCTCCACACAGGCCACGGTAAAGCCGATGAAGAGGCTGGTGCGGGTCCCAGACCAGATCCTGGCCCAGATGTCCTGGCCCAGGTTGTTGGTGCCAAAGAGAAAGCCCTGCTCTCCGGGGGCCAGGTTGGCGAGGGTGCGGCCGGCCTCATTATAGTGGATGGTGATGGGGTCCCGCTGGCCGGGCAGGTTGGGCTGGATGAAGGTGAAGGCCAGGGTGCACACCAGCACCAGCAGAAAGAAGACCGCCGTCTTATTCTTGAAGAAGGCCCGGAGGGTGGCCCGCCAGTAGGAGTAGTTGGAGTAGCCCCCCCGCTCTGAGGCGTCGGGGTTGAAGGGGGCGAAGGAGAACAGTTCCTCCTCGGTCATCCGGGAAGGGGCGGAGAGATCTTTTTTCAATTGACCGGAGAGCTTGCGCTCAAGCTCATCAGTCCTCTTGTCTCGGTGGGACTGGAAAACATGACGTTCCATTATCTCGCCTCCTCCTTCCTGGTCAGAGTGATCCGGGGATCCAGGAGGGCCATCAGGAGATCGCCGAACAGCAGCCCCAGAATGGAGATCACCGAGTAGATGACCACCAACGCCAGCACCATATTATTATCCTGCCGCTTGATGACCGCCACCAGAAGGCCCCCCATGCCGGGGATGGAGTAGAGGCTCTCCACGTAGAGGGAGCCCATAAGGGTAAACAGGATGGAGTTGGGGATGTACTGGATGAGAGGTACCATGGCATTGCGGAACACGTGCCGCCGGGAGATCTGTCCCCCGGGGACGCCTTTGGCCCGGGCCAGCTTGATATAGTCCTTGTTGGCCTCGTCCACCATGTACCGGCGAAGCCACATGGCGTAGTATGCGATGTTGCCGATGGCCAGGGAGAGGATGGGCAGGATATAGGTCCGGTAATCCCCCACCTTAAACAGCATGGGCAGCTTTAAGGACCAGTCGATACCCAGCCAGTGAAGGTTGATGACCCCCTGGGAGCCGGCAAACTGGATGAGGATGTGGTAGGCCGCGGCAGGCACTGCCTGAATAATGACGATAAACACGGTGCCCAGCTTATCCCCGATCTTCCATTTGGTCCGGGTGCTTCGACTCATCAGAATACCCAGGGGAAGGCCCAGGGCCAGAGCGATAGCAAGGGAGGTAAGACCTAACTGAAGGGAGATGGGGGCCTTCTCCGCCACAATAGTGTTGATGGAGACCCCCTTCCGGTAGCGGATGGAGGTGCCCAGATCCCCGGAGAGGAGCTGCTTGCCGAAGTTCCAAAGCTGCTTGGGCAGGGGGTCGGTCAGCCCCAGCTTCTGCAGACCCAGGTCGATCTGGGTCTGGGAGAGCTTGTCGTAATTTTCAAAGTAGCCCTCGATGGGCATGAGCCGCAGTAGGGAGAAGACCACCGTGATGACGATGGCCATGGTGAGAAAGGACCGCAGGACCCGTTTTAGAATATATTTGGGCATAAAGACCTCCCCTTTGAAAGGAAAAAGTAAAAGGCGGTGATGTTGATTTTTGGAACGGAGCGCAGGCGTTTGGGTCCCTTTTAGAAGGGGCCCAAACGCCCAAGCTCCGCAACAGGGCAACGCCCCGGACCCCCAAAAGGGGGTTCCGGGGGTGCTGCCACAGGGCGCTTGGGTCAGAGATC
>CATKDV010000244.1:0-2990 GCA_949746985.1 uncultured Eubacteriales bacterium
CGGATGCAGCAGTACATAGAGGCTATGGGCTAACTTTGTTAAAAAAGTGCGTAAGGGTCAGAATAAGGGTCAAAAGGCAAAGAAAAAGCCTGTAACCCTTACGGTTACAGGCTTTTCTATGGCAGCGGGTGAAGGATTCGAACCCTCACATACAGAGTCAGAGTCTGCTGTGCTACCCTTACACAAACCCGCTATCTTGCGCTGCTATCACAAACGCAAGAGTTATTATACCAAATATAAGGGGATTGTCAAGAGGTTTGGTATAAAAATATGTTTTGGGTGGGAGATGGAATGTAAACAGGAGGATCGGGACAAACTGGGGCCAGAGGTGAGAGGAAATGAAGCATTATCAGGATCTGAACGCTCTGCTGAAGGGAGAGCCTAAGGCGGAGGCCCTGTTCAACCAAGTTCCCCAGTATGCCAGGGACCAGATCATGACCCGGAGCCAGCATGTGAACACTTTGAATGAGCTGGAGGGCTATGTGAACAACATCCTTCGGGGGGACGACTGAAAGGGAGCGGTCCGGCCAACGCCGGACCGCTCCCTTTTTGGTTATTTCCCACGGATCAGCTTATCCAGGGTGTGGGTGGCCCACAGGTCGGCCGTGCCCTCGTAGAGGAAGGAAGCGCCGATGATCCGTACCAGCAGAAGGTGGGTGGAGAAGGGGTTCCACAGGATGACCGCCCCCAGGACAACAGAGACCACCGATAGCACCAGGGTGGTGGTCCACCCGGCATAGCCGTAGGAGCGCATATCCAGCCCCCGCTTCAGGTTGAGAAAACCGTCGATCAGAATATAGAGACCGAAAATGATGGGAAGGACGGAGAGAAGCGTATGGGGCTTCAGAAGAAAAAGGACGCCCAGGATAGCGGCAAAGCCCCCCAGCACCATATCAAGCTGGGATCGGTAGCCCTCGCCGCTGCCGGCGAAAAAGCTGAGACCGGCGGAGACGCCATAGGCCAGCAGCAAAAGTCCCACGGCAGTGCAGATGAGGCTGGTGGTAAGGTCGGGGAAAAGCAGCAGGACCAGCCCCAGGACCACGTAGACCAGTGAGGCGGCGACAAAGCTTTTTTTTCCAATCATGGTATCATTCTCCCTTGTCATTCCAATTTTTACATACGTCCACCCAGCCGGCGCAGCCGGAGAACTCCTCCAGCTCAGAGAGGGTCAGCTCGATGGCGGAGTTGGAGCTGCCGGCGGCGGGGAAGACGGTGGCAAAGCGTTTGAGGGACGCGTCCAGATAGGTCTGAACGGCGGGGTTTTCGATGGCGAAGGGGCACACGCCGCCTATGGCGTGGCCGGTGAAGGACACCACTTCGTCGGGGGCCAGCATTTTCGCCTTGACGTGGAATTGGGCCTTGAACTTGGAGTTGTCGATCTTAGCGTCCCCGGCGCAGACCACCAGGGCGCAGCCGCCCTCCAGGGCGAAGGAGAGGGTCTTGGCGATGCGCTCCGGGGGACAGCCCACCGCCTGGGCGGCAAGTTCCACCGTGGCCGAGGACACGTCAAATTCCAGAATATCGCCCTCCCGGCCCCTTTGGGCGAAGAAGGCGCGGACCTTTTCAATGGACATATTATTTCCCAGCCTTTCCGCTGACTTTCATCATAAATTTTTCATTCTGGATGAGGAACCGGGTGTGAACGCCCCTGCCGATGGGCCCTGCCTCGTCAAAGGCGGTCACGGTGAAGGAGAGGGAACGGCCGTCTATCCCGGTGAGCTCCGCCTGAGCCCAGACCTTCATCCCCACAGGGGTAGCGGAGTCGTGGGACAGATCGAGATGGGTGCCCACGGAGCCCTGCCCCTCCTCCAAATAGCCCTCCAGGGCGTTGACGGCGGCGGCCTCCATAAGGGCGGCCATCATGGGGGTGGCGAAGACGGCCAGAGAGCCGCTTCCCACCGCTGCGGCGGTATTCTGTTCTGTGACAAAAGATTCGGCGCGGCCTTTCAGGCCGATGGTCAACGGCATGGGGCTCCCTCCTGCTTCGGATTTTGATAGAAGAGAGTATAGACCATTTTTTCCCATTTTGCAAGGATGGAAAAATTTCGCCGGAGATTGCAGGGAGTGGGGAGATATGCTACAATGGCCGTAGCGGGAAATAGGAGGGGAGGGACCGGGGATGTGGGAGTACGATCTGGAGTTTTGGCAGGGGTGGTGCTGCTTTCGCGGCCGGTCCCGCCGGGCGGATCACTGGTATGTGGTGCTGATACAGACTCTGCTTTTGCTGGGAGCGATGCTTCTGAACCTGCTGCTGCCCCTGCCCCGGCCTGTCAGCTCCCTCGTGGTGCTCTATTTTACTTTGTCTCTGTTTCCCCCTGGTCAGCCTGCAGACCCGCCGGCTCCATGACACCGGACGGAGCGGGTGGTGGCTGTTGCTCCACTTTTTGGGGCCCTTAGGGATCATTGCGCTGATCGTCTTCTTTTGTATCGACGGCGAGCCGAGGCCCAACCGGTATGGGCCTGCTCCAAAATAATGGTTGAGAGAAGAGAGGGGAGGACTATGACCGCCGACGCCCTGCTGTTTTTCAACGACCGTCCCCAGGCGCTGCCCATATACGCCGCCCTTGACGAGGCCCTGGCGGCCCGCTTTGGACCCCAGACGCCCCGGGTCCAGAAGATCCAGATCACCTACGGGAACCCCAAGGTCTTCGCCTGCGTCTCCCTACCCAGGAAAAAAGGGGAGGCGGGCGTCCTTGTCTCCCTGGGCCTGGGCCGGAGGGAAGCCTCTCCCCGGGTGGCCGTCGCCGTGGAGCCCTATCCCGGCCGGTGGACCAACCACATCCCCGTCCGGACTCCGGAGGAGGTAGACGCCCAGCTGCTGAACTGGGTGGAGGAAGCCTTCCACTTTGCCCTGACAATGGGAAAATAAAAAACCGGGGCCGTCCAGGAAAGGACGGCCCCGGTTTTTTCTCTCAGTAATTCTCCGCGTGGACCTCAAAATAGCTCTGGGGATGGGCGCAGGTGGGGCAGACCTCGGGGGCCTTGGTGCC
>CATKDV010000245.1:0-6734 GCA_949746985.1 uncultured Eubacteriales bacterium
GCGGTGGATGGTCTACCTGGATGACTGGGTGAAAACCGAGGCCGACGGCTCCGTCATGGACCTGTCGATCTGTGAGAAGGACGGAACGCTGTACCAAAAGCTACGCTCCTGCAGCGATCACACCAGCCCCCATCCCTGGTGGCATTTGGACAACGAAGGGATCGATCCCCCAGTCCTTCTCACCGACCTGAACTTCGACGGGGTCGACGACATCCGGGTGGACTATGAGACCATCCGCTGCGGGGCTTACGCCGCCTTCCTCTGGGATGAGGAGGAAGGGCGGTTCGTGGAGGAACCCACCTTTGCCGAGATCAAAGCTCCCCGCCTCATAGACGGAATGGTTTTCAGCCGCTGTTCTGGCGGGGCCTCCCATTTGTATTATGACGTATACTCTTACAGCCGGGAAGCGGGATATCAATTGCTCCGTTCCCTGCATCTTGATTCCGACGGAGAACAAATGCTCTATATAGAATCCCGTTATGAAAATGGGGTGCTTGTGGATACCATTGAATCCCTGGAGGATTTGAGGCAGAACGATTTTTGGAAAAACTATGTGGAGCCGAGCGGCTTTTATATTTGGGAATGATTTGCCCTTTGGGAGAAAGGGGAAAAAACAAATGAAAAAGCGCCCAATAAAAGCTCTTTTCCTTCTCTTCCCTCTCCTTTTGACCTCCTGCCAAAGGGAGCCGGAGCCCTCCCCCCGCCCCTCCCCTGTCCCAACCCCAGCGGCGGAGACTACCCCGGAACCGGAGCTTCGGAAACTCCCGGCCCTGCTGTGTGACAACGGCCAGTGGAGCGTTTATATGGATTCCTGGGAATGGTTCGACGGAAACCATCAGAACAGCGTCATGGAGCTGTCCTTCCATGACAGAGCCGGGGTCTGCCGTCAAACCTTGCAAACCTTCTACGAATCCATGGGCCCCCAACAGCCCGGATTCGTTGGTGCTCCATCCGGAACCTTCGCCACCTTGGCGGACTTAAATTTTGACGGGATCGAGGACCTGCGGCTGAACGATTCCCAGTGTTACTATAAGGCATTTTTATGGGATCGTAGGGTCCAGCAATTTGTGGAGGAGCCCACGTTTTTCTCGATCCCGCGGCCTTACCCCATGGACGGGCTGATTTTTGGCTGCGGTTCCAGCGGGGCCAGCAACACCTATTACTCCGCCTATACCTACGACCCGGAGGCAGGGTATCAGTTGATCCGGTTTTTGAATATAGAGATCGTTTCCCTCCCAAACAACGACTATCAGCCCCTCTATACCGAATGGTATTATGAGAACGGGGAACTCACGGATACTGTCGAGACCGGAGAGGACCTGTCCCAGAGCGATTTCTGGCGGGAGTATGTGGAATACTGTGACGAATATATCTGGGGATGACCTGTTTTTAATGGAAAGGAGCCTTTTTATGACCATTCTGGAGACCCAAGGCCTGGCGGCCAAAAATGCCGCCAGGAAGCTGGCCGTCACTGGCGAAAAACAGAAAAATGCCGCCCTCCTCGCCATGGCCGACGCCCTCCTCGCCCGCCAGGGGGAGTGGCTCTCCGCCAACGCCGCCGACCTTCAGGCCGCCAAGGTCGCCGGGATGCGGGAATCCCTCCTGGACCGGCTGGCCCTGGACGAGAAGCGGATCGCCGCCATCGCCGAGGGGGTGCGGCAGGTCCACGCCCTCCCCGACCCCATCGGCCAGGTGGTGAAGACCACCCTCCGGCCCAACGGCCTGAAGCTGGAACAGCGGCGGGTCCCCCTGGGGGTCATCGGCATCATCTACGAGGCCCGGCCCAACGTGACGGTGGACGCCGCCGCCCTGTGCCTGAAATCGGGCAACGCCTGCATCCTCCGGGGCGGCAAGGAGGCCTTCCAGTCCAACAGGGCGGTCATGGCCATCCTCCGGGACGCCCTGGAGTCGGCGGGCCTGCCCCGGGACTGCGTGGCCCTGGTGGAAGACACCAGCCGGGAGACCGCCCAGGAGATGATGGACCTCACCGAATATCTGGATGTGCTCATCCCCCGGGGAGGCGCGGGGCTCATCCGCTCGGTGGCGGCAAACGCCCACGTCCCCGTGATCCGCACCGGGGAGGGGGTCTGCCACATCTATGTCCACCGGGAGGCCAACCTCCCCATGGCCGCCCGTATCCTCTACAACGCCAAATGCTCCCGCCCCTCAGTGTGCAACGCCGCCGAGTGTGTGCTGGTGGACCGGGCAGTGGCGGAGTCCTTCCTGCCCATGGCCTGGGAGCTGCTGGGGAAGAAAAGTGTAATGCTCCACGGCGACCCCGAGACCCGGCATATCCTGGGGGACTTCGTCCTCCCCGCCACAGGGTCGGACTGGGACAGCGAATACGGAGACTACCAGCTGGCCGTCAAGGTGGTCTCCGGCATAGAGGAGGCCATGGACTTCATCGCCGCCCACGGCACCGGCCACTCTGAGTCCATTATCACCGAAAGCTACACCGCCGCCCAGCAGTTCTGCGATGGGGTGGATGCGGCGGCGGTGTACGTCAACGCCTCCACCCGCTTTACCGACGGCTTCGAGTTCGGCCTGGGGGCCGAGATCGGCATCTCCACCCAAAAGCTCCACGCCCGGGGACCCATGGGGCTGGAGGAGCTGACCTCCACCAAGTATGTGGTGTACGGAAGCGGACAGGTACGGGAATAAAGGAAACGTGCGGTTAAAAGTAAAAGCCGGACAGCGCTGTCTCTAAGGGAAGCGCTGTCCGGCTTTTTCACTTTTCATGGTTTACCGTTGTGATCTTATCGGCCACATACCCTCGTCCATAGAGCACATCATAGACCAGGTTCCGCCAGGTGGACACCGTCTCCTCCGCCTCCGGGGTCGGCTTTTCGTGGGCGGTCCCATCTCCCGCCACAAAAAGCCTGGGCCGGTAGAGAACGACCTCCTCCGAGGCCCGGTCCACCCACTGGAAATAGAGGGGCCGCTCCACCCCCGCCCAGCCCAGCAGCTTGGCCCCCAGGCTGGTGCAGGATATGGCGTCCGGCACATCCAGTTGGGCTCCGTAGTTGTTCCAGACCAGGAAAGAGGTGGAGTGCATCCGCTTCATCTCCTCCGACTCCCAATCCTGGGTTTTGCTGCTGGTGCAGTAGCCCAGAGCGGTATAGAGATTCTCCTCCTCCGTCACATAAAGCCCCGGCAGATGATCGCCGAAAAAGACCACAATGACCGGCTCAGACTGCTGGGAGAAATAATCCAGCAGCTCCCCCAGCGCCACATCCGCATCCCGCAGCCCGTAGGCCAGAGAGTCCATGACCTCCATATCAGACTCCCCCAACACGCCGCTCTCCATTCCCAGCCGGGAGGTGTCCCCCCAGTACTTTCCCCCGTGGTAGGGCGGGTGGTTCTCCATGGAGAGGCCGTAAAGGAAAATGGGGTCGTCCCCCTTCTCCTCAAAGCGGCGGATCAATTCCAGGGTCAGGCTGTGGTCGGAGAGGAACCCCCCCGCCTGGTGAGAATTGGGGGGGAAATCCTTCTGATAAACGGTCTGCTGAAAGCCGATGGCAGGCAGGTTGACGCTCCGGTTGTAGAGGCTGTCATCATATGTATGGACCATCACCGTGCCGTACCCCTGCTCGGCAAAGGCCTTCACCACAGAGGGAAGCCGCTCATAGACCGAGGGATCGGAGAGGGTCGTATGACTCTCTCCCGCTCCCAGAAAGGCAGAGGGGATCCCCGTCAGGACCTCCATCTCCACGTTCCCCGTTCCCCCGCCGTAGGTGTTGGAAAGAAACGTTCCCGAGGGATTGCCCTTGCTGAGGGCGTGGAAATTCAGAATGGGGTCGCGGGAGAAGGTAAGGTTGGGCAGCCTCGTCACATCAAAAAAGCTTTCGCTCATCACCAACACCACATTGGGCCGGACCTCCGGCGCGGGGACAGGCTCCGCCGCCCCCTCCAGTTCCAGAAGGATGCGGTTCAGATTATCCTCGGTGTAATCCCCGGGTTCCGACATCACGCTGTCCACCCCGGCGCTGTATAGCCCCAGAAGAAAGCCCAGCCGCTGGTTCCGCCCCGCCTGGGTCTCCCCCTCCTCCCCGGCGGCAAAGCTCTGCAGCGGGGTGGTGAAAAGAGCCAGGGCCAAACACACCACCATCATTTCACAGCCGAAGGCCCGGTACCGCCCGGGAGCCAGGGCGGCTCCCCGGTAGATCAGCGCCAATGCCGCCAGCAGAAACAGCAGCAGGCCGACGGCCGGCAGGGTCCCCTTCCCCCAGCTCATCCCCGGTCGGAGGAAACCGGCGATGGAGCCCGCCTGGGTCGCCATGGAAAAATCACTGATGAGGAGGGGCACCCCGTTGACCAGCTCCTTCAGGGTGCTGACCACCGATAAAAGGGTCATGGGCAAAGCGGGGATCAGCACCGCCCAGAAGGGCCGCCCCGTGGCCAGCAGCAGCGCCAGCTCCGCCAAAAACAGCAGCAGCGTGGTGAGAAGGGCGGCAGACAGGTGCTCCCCAAACCAGAAAACCGTCTTTTCCAGGGAGCGAAGGGTGATAAGCTGACAGCAGAAGGTCAGGATCAGCGGCGAAAACAGCAGCAAAAGCCCCCCCAGCTTACGCCGAAGCCGGGCCCGCCGCCAGAATTTGACCGGGGAGAGATATCCGGCCCACCAGGCCAGACTCTTCCCCATCTCCCCCACGCCCTGGGCCACGCTGGACAGGTACTCGCCCAGCACCTGTCCCAGCCCTCTCTTCTCCTGCGGGAGAGAGCGTTTGGGTGCTTTTTTTCTTTTTTTCCGCCTCATCCCTTCACTGGTCCTTTCCCCTCATCCGCATGACACAGCGCACCGCAGGGTCTTATGAAAAGACCCTGCGGCGCGCTCCGATATGATGTTATACCGCCGATTTGCCCGGCAAACCTTCCCCGGAGCGCAAATTTCGACTTATTGTATCACATCCACAGGGCAAAAGCAATATGGAAGGGACTCGCCCCGCCAGCAGAGAAAAAGGCCCCGGAGATATTCTCCAGGGCCTTTTGAAGTGTCTATTATCCGATCGGAAGGATGTGCCGACCGTCCCCTTTCGCGCCTCTCCCTCTGTCAGAGGGAGAACTGGGATCACTGGGGGATGGTCAGGGTCTGGCCAATGTAGATCAGGTTGGGATCCTTAATGGTGCCCTTGTTGGCCTCGTAGATGACCCTCCACTTGTTGGCGCTGCCCAGGTACTTCTGAGCCAGCTTGGACAGGTTATCTCCCTTCACCACCACGTGGGTGTTGGCAGTGGCGGGCTGCGTGGGCTCGGTCACAGTGGGCTGGCCGGCGGGCTCGTTGACGTAGTTGATGCGTCCGGTGTGGGCAAACTCGTCATAGCCGGCGCCGGCAGGCACGGTGTGAAGGCCGGTGGCGGGATCCACGGGGAAGGACTGGATGTAGTCCACCAGGGTCACGTAGTCGTTGGCCACGAATTTGCAGGCGTCGCCGGTCTTGAACATATTGTAGCCATCGCCCATCTCCTCCAGCAGGTAGGGACCGCTGACGGCCTTGTAGGTCTTGTTCAGGTCCAGAGGCTCCCACTGGCCGGCCTTGTTCTGGACCTCCACCTTCTGGACCCGGTAGGCCCCGGTGGGAGCGCCGGACCACACACCGTTCTCATCCTGCTGCACGGTGGAGGGGATGCCCAGGTTCACGGTGACACGGACATGGGACAGCTGCAGATAGCCGCCCACCTCGTTGGTGTTCTCCACATTGGCGGTGCGGTAGCTCCACTCCAGGGCGTCCAGCAGCTCCTGGCCGGTGATATCCTTGATGGCCACGTCGCCGCCCCACGGATAGCAGAGCTTGATGTCCTTGGTGCTGATGGCCCCGGCGGCCAGAGTAGCCCGGATGCCGCCGCCCTGGTTGAAGGCCAGGTCAGGCTCAAAGCCGGCCTTCTCCGCGGCATACATAAAGGCGTCGCAGCAGAAGTTGCCGATGTTGGTCTCCTCCTTACGGACGGAGCGGTTGCCGTCGGCGCCCTTGATATTCAGGGTCACGGCGCTGGCGCCCACGGGCTTCTCCAGGGCCTCGTCCACCTTGGTGATGAACTCGCTCTCCATCTTGGCCACGTTGGCGTCAGGGGTCACGGCCGCCAGGTCCTCAAAGGTGAGGAGCCGGGAGGTAACGGTGCCGTCAGCGGCGATGGTGAGCTGACCCAGGTTATTCAGGGCGGTGCCGGTCTGGGCCAGGGTCACGGCCTTGCCAGCCTTGTCGGTGACGGTCTTGCCCTCGATCTCGCTGTGGGAGTGGCCGTCAATGAAGGCGGTGAGCCCGGTGGTGTTGGCGATCACGTCCTCGCTGCGCCAGGGCTTGGAGGCGTCGTCCACGCCCAGGTGGCCCAGGGCGATGACGTAGTCGGCCTCCTTGGCGGCGGCGTCGATGGCGGTCTGAACGGCGGCGTAGAGGGCGGCGCCGTCATCACCGCCGGCGATGGAATAGACATAGTTGCCGCTCTCGTCCATAAAATACTTGGGGGTGGACTTGGTGATGGACTCGGGGGTGGTGATCCCCACGAAAGCCACCTTCTTGCCGGCCACCTCAAATACCTTATAGGGCTCCAGCACAGGCTCGCCCTTGTAGAAGAAGTTGCAGGACACGTAGGGGAACTTGGCCCACTCCACCACGTTCTTGGTGCCGTCCATGGTGTAGTCGAACTCATGGTTGCCCAGGGTGGCGATATCATACCCGGCGGCGCCCATCAGGTCGATGATGGTGTGGCCCTTGTCCTCGGCTCCGTAGACGGTGCCC
>CATKDV010000246.1:0-2941 GCA_949746985.1 uncultured Eubacteriales bacterium
ATCGTGAAGAAATACTATCCCCAGTCCTGCGATCAGGACGACTTGATCTCCATCGGCACTATCGGACTGATCAAGGGGATCTCCACCTTCAAGCCGGACCGGAACGTGCGCCTTGCCACCTATGCCTCCCGGTGCATCGAAAACGAGATCCTGATGCATTTCCGCTCCCAACGGAAACTGCAGGGGGAGGTCTCCCTGTCCGACACCCTGGACGCCGAAGGGGAGGCCGGATCTCTCTCCCTTATGGATGTGATCCGGGTGGATGACAATATGCTGGAGGAGCTCTCCGCCAAGGACGCCGGCAAGGCGGTGCGGCAGTGTGTGGAAAAATGCCTGGACGAGAGGGAAAAACTGGTCATCACCCTGCGCTACGGCCTCACGGGAGAAAACCCCCTGACCCAGCGGGAGATCGCCCAGCAGTGCAGCATCAGCCGCAGCTATGTCTCCCGCATCGAAAAAAAGGCCCTGGAAAAACTCAAAGGGGAACTGGAAAAAGAGGTCTGCTGAGAGGGGCTGCCCCCTTTCCCGCCGTCTCCTCTTGTGGTATAATGGCAGTGAAACATTTCCATGGGAGGTCACTTAACATGAGCAGCTTGTTGGAACAGATCAAAACCCGGCGGAGCGTCCGCAGCTTCAAGCCCGACCCGGTCCCTCAGGACCTGTTGGACCGGATCATAGAGGCAGGCTCCTGGGCCCCCACCAGCCGGGGACTGCAATCCCCCATCATCATCCAGGTATCCAACCGGGAGATGCGGGACAAGATCGCCGCCGCCAACGCCCGGATCATGGGTCAGGAAGGCTCCGACCCCTTCTACGGCGCCCCCGTCATCCTCATCGTGCTGGCCAGGAAGGACGTGGCCAACCGGGTCTATGACGGCAGCCTGGTCATGGGCAACCTGATGCTGGCCGCCCACGAGCTGGGCCTTGGGAGCTGCTGGATCCACCGGGCCAAGGAGGAATTTGAGAGCGAGGAGGGCAAAGCCCTTCTGAAAAGCCTCGGCGTCAAGGAGGAGTATGAGGGCGTCGGCCACTGCGCCCTGGGGTATGTGGCCGGGGAGTACCCCGCCGCCCCCAAGCGAAAGGAAAATTGGGTCTATTATATCAAATAATGGAACTTTTTCTTTTGGGGCTCGTCTAAAAAGGCAAAGACCCGAAAGGAGTTGTCCGTTGTGAGATCCCACCGTATCCTTTCCGCCCTGCTCTCCCTGTCCCTGCTGGCCGGATGCACCGCCGCGCTGATCCAGCCCCAGGAGGCAGTCCAGCCCCTGCCCATCCCGGAGGGTTCTCTCCCCCCTGTGGAGGAGCTGGGCTGCACCGCCGAGGGAGTCCTGGACGGCTACCAGGCCTTTGCTCTGGAGCTGCTGCGGCAGAACCAGGAGTCAGGGGAAAATGTGCTGGTCTCCCCCCTGTCGGTCACCCTGGCCCTGGGCATGACGGCCAACGGAGCCGCCGAGGACACCCTAGAAGAGTTTGAAACCCTCTTTGGCCTCAGCCGGGATATCCTGAACAGCCTGTGCGCCCGCTTTCTGGCAGATTACGCCAAACTGGGCGGCTCCACCGAAGCCACCCTGGTCAACTCTCTCTGGGCCGACCCGGACGTGGTCCTGGCCAACGGCTTTGTCCTCCGGTGCCAGGACACCTATAAGGCCCAGCTGTTCCAGCAGGACCTCCAGGACCCGGAGACGGTAAAGGCGGTAAACAACTGGGTCAAGGACGCCACAAAGGGGCTTATCCCCTCGGTGGCGGACCGGTTCAGCGACGATGCGGTACTGGCCCTGATCAACGCCGTCTACCTGAAAAACAAGTTCCTGTCTCCCTTTGAGGACCCCACCTCCGACTGGGAGATGGACTTCACCGCCGCTGACGGCGCCGTGACCCACCCCAAGGGGATGCACAACGGCGTCCGGAACGAGGAATACATTGCCGCCGAAGACGGCCAGGGAGTCCTTCTCCCCTATGACGACGGGCGGCTGGGGCTCCTCCTGATGCTGCCCAACGAGGGCACGGCCCTCTCCGACTATCTGGCGGGATGGGGACAGGACACGGTCCCGGCCCTGCTCTCCGCCCGGGAGAGCAGGCGGGTCAGCCTCACCTGTCCCAAGTTCAAAACCGAGTGGGACGGCTCCCTGGCGGAAGTCCTTCAGGCCATGGGGCTGGCCGGAGCCTTTGACCCCAACCTGGCCGACTTCTCAGCCATGGGCAGCGCGGAGGGCCAGCCCCTCTATATCGGAGATGTGATCCACAAGACCGCTTTTGCGCTCAACGAGAAGGGCACCGAGGCCGCGGCGGTAACTGCGGTGATGATGGAGGCCACCTCCGACATGCCGCCCCAGGACCTCATCTATCTCCGCTTTGACCGTCCCTTTGTCTATGGTATCGTGGATATAGAGATGGGCCTGCCCCTGTTTTTCGGCACGATGGAATCCTGCGAATAAAAGGCGGTTACAAACGGTAACAAAAAGTTACAAAGCGGTAACAATTCAAAAGATCCGGCAGCCAAACTGGCTGCCGGATCTTTTCTTTTTTATCCCGCCTGATAGACCGCCTTCATACCCTTATACATCATATAGCAGTCCAGCTTGCCGGTGGTCTCAAAGGGGGCGTGCATACTGAGCACCGGGACCCCCGCGTCCAGGGTGTCGATATCCCGCTCGGCCATATAGGCCGCCACGGTGCCGCCGCCGCCGGCGTCCACCTTGCCCAGCTCCGCCATCTGCCAGATGACTCCCGCCCTGTCAAACACGCGGCGGATAAAGCCCACCACCTCGGCGGAGGCATCGCTGGCTCCGGACTTGCCCCGGGAGCCGGTGTACTTGCAAAGGCCCACCCCGTAGTTCACAAAGGCGGAGTTGCGCTTCTCATAGACCTCGGCAAAGTTGGGGTCGTAGGCTGCCGACACGTCGGCGGAGAGGCAGAAGGAGTGCTCATAGCAGGTCTTCAG
>CATKDV010000247.1:0-2884 GCA_949746985.1 uncultured Eubacteriales bacterium
CGGGCGGGTGTCTATCGGGGCGGGGACTTTATACGCCCTGCTGGCCCGGTTTGAGGAGGAGGGATTCATTTTTCTCCAGGATACCCAGGAGCGGCGCAAGTATTATGCCCTGTCCCCCAGCGGGAAAGCGGCATTACAGGAGGAGTATGACCGTCTGCGGCGGCAGGTGGCGGACGGAGCGGATTTGCTGGACAAGGAGGAACGGCTATGAAATGGAGATTGGGCTTTCTCCCCTATGAGGCTATGAACTATAAGGCGGCTCAGGAATATCTGGACCGGATGGCGGAGAGGGGCTGGGAACTGCGGCACATCTATCTGGGGTGTATCGCCCGGTTCGGAAGGGCGGACAGGCCCCGGCATTTCGTGGACCTGGATATCCGGCAGTTCATGGATGAGGAGCCGGATCAGGACTATCTTCAGCTCTGCGCCGACGCGGGGTGGGAGCACCTTCAGACTCTGCGGGGGATGCTCTTCTTCCGGGCGGCCGAGGGGGCGGAGCCGGCCCCCATCCAGAGCGACGCAGGGCTGGAGTGGGAGCGGTTTTGGAGGAAGTACGCCCGGAAGAACCTGGTCTCCTCGGTGGTGGTCTTTCTCCTTATGGCGGCCTTTGTGGCCTTCGTGCTGACGGTCACCCCGGGGCCAGGACGGTCGGTGGTGGCGCTGATCGCCTCCAACAGCGCCCTTGTGTACCTTTTTTCCCTGGGGCTGGGGCTGGCGAGCATCCTTTTGAGCTTTGTGGGGATCCCTCTCTATCTGCTGCGGTGCAGGAAGTCGGGGCAGGTGGAGACCCCGGGGCGGGTGTGGGCCTGGATGCAGGATACCCCCTTCCGGCTGTTTCATCCCCTGTACATTCTGGCTGCCTGTCTGGCCCTACTGGAGGTTTTCAACTTAGGGGGTTCCACGCTGGTGGATCTGGACTGGTCGCACTTCAGCCAGAAGTACACCGCCACCGTGGAGGCCTGCCGGGAGTGGCCGGTGGTGATGGCGGCCGACCTGGGGCTTCGGGACAGCGAGGACAGCCGGTATCTGGAGGGGCACCGGTCTCTCATGGGGGAGTTTCTGGATTACAGCGAACTCACCGAGGGGGATGGATCGGAAGAGTCTCTTTATATCCTTACTACGGAGCGGTATGAATGTCCCTGGGAGTGGCTGGCCCGGTGGGTCTTTGACCAGCGGGCCAGAGAGACCCGGGAGGGGACCTTCCTGTGGGGAAATTTGGAGTGGGAGGATGCTCCCGGGCTGGGGTTTGAGGAGAGCTATGTCTGCCAGGAGGGGGAATATCTGCTGGTGCGGCAGGGAACCACCGTTGCTCTGGTCGGCTGCCGGGGGCTGGACATCACTACCCCGGAACAATTGACTGTCATCCGTGCCCGCCTTTCTCTTTGATCGAAAAAAACCGCCCCGGTGGAACTCTCCACCGGGGCGGATCTTTTCTCTTTTATCTCATCAGAAGGGCTGGGGGCCGTCATGGCCGGTCTGGTAATCGTAATCCGGACCGGCGTAGCCGCCGGAGGGCTGGCTGGGACCGGTGATGGCGTCGTAAAAGTTGGCCTCGGAAGCCATACGATAGGGCATCACCCAGAAGCACAGCACATCCGTGATGACTACAGGCAGAAGATAGGAGACCAGACCGCTCAGGATCCCGGACAGGAGCATCCACCCCAAAAAGGAGACATCCAGACTGAACAAACTCCCCTTCCAACCCCTCATAGCCTGCTTGCTCCGACGGATGGCCTGCCGGGCGGTACAGGAAGGGTCGTCAATGATGAAGTAGCTGGTCAGGCGGTACCGATAGGTGACCATCACCATCGCAATTATGGTCACTGTGGAGACGATATAGACGCTGTTCTCCATGTTCACTCCAGCCAATGCCACCAGGAGGCTAAGGGGCACACAGACCGCCAGGGTCCACAGTATCGTATACAGGTCTACCAAGATGTTCGCCCACAGCACCCGGAAGGGGCGGGCAAATCCGTCGAAGAGATGGCTGATCCCCGGCTGCTCGTTCCGGGCCATGCGGAGGGCGTAGGAGGTATAACCAAAGCTCATATATGTGGAGTAAAGGCCAAACAGGAACTGTAACCCGAAAAACAGCAGCAGCTCCTGCTGGTGGTTGTCAAAAATCAACTGCAGTACATTCGCCGCCTCCCCCATGATCTCCTCCGGATCGTACACCCGGAGCACCAGAAGGATATCCATAAGGTCGGCAATGGGATCATAAAGCAGATAGGAGATGGCCGCCGACAACACGGCGGTGAGAAGAAAGTAGACCAGCGTCACCAGAATGGGGCTGGGACTGTTCAGGCGCATACTCTCCCGCGCCGAATGTTTGGCAGCAAAACGGTCAAAACCCATATTCATTCCTCTTTTCTATAAAAAGCCCTAATCAGCGTCGGCCGCCGAAGCCGCCGCCCCTGCTGCCGCCGCGGGAGCCGCCGAAGGAACCGCCGCCCCGGGAGAATCCGCCACCGCGGCTGCCGCCGAAAGAGCCGCCGCCGCTGCGGAACCCGCTGCCCCGGGTAGGACGGGCTCCCGCTCCGCCAAAGCCAGAGGAGAAACCTCCCGAAGGCCGGGAGCCTCCGCCGGGTCGCGGACCACCGCCCATGGGGGGGCGGGGACCTCTCGGGGGAGGCGGCGGGGGCGGACGGTGCCAATGGCGGGTATACCAGCCGTAGCGGGGGCCGTGCCAGAAGAAGATGGGGCGGAAGATAACGGGCGGATCTGCCACACCGTAGTATTGGGCCCGGTAGGCGTTGTAGCGGGCTCTGTCAATGGCGGAGAGGACCGCGAAAAGGATCACCAGGAACAGGACCAGGTTGAAGATCCAGGCCCCGGTGTAATAGGAGCCGTAGTCCGGCTCCTCCACGCCGGCGTTCCCCAGGCC
>CATKDV010000248.1:0-2867 GCA_949746985.1 uncultured Eubacteriales bacterium
AAGGCAAAGCGCTGTCAGCAGACCTGCCAAATAAAAGCGTCCCTTTTTCATGGCCTCCGTCCTTCTTTTCTTTTGTTTCTATCATACCACAACTTTCATTTTGGGACAATCCCTTGCAATCCCCTGTCCCTTTCCCTTATAATAGTGGAAATCAAAGGAGGCCTTTGCTATGGAAACCATCCTCAACTTTCTTCGCCTGACCCAAGCCGAGCGGGAAGCCTTCCAAGCCGCCGCGCCGGAAGCGGAGCACCTGTTTCGCCCCGTAGCCGACCAGACCAAGGACGCACGGACCGCCCCGGAGGAGGAGCTAAGGCGGGCCACCATCATTATCGGCTGTCCCCCGGTGTCGGAACCGTCCAAGTGCCCTCATCTGAAGTGGCTCCAAACTTGGTCCGCCGGGGTGGCCCCCTATCTGGCCCCCGGGGTCCTGCCCGAGGGCTGCGCTCTGACCTCCGCCGTCGGCTGTTACGGCCCCGCCGTCTCCGAGCATATGCTTGCCATCGCCCTCTCCCTCATGAAGCGCCTGCCCGCCTACCGGGACAACCAGAATTCCCGCCGCTGGGCCGATGAGGGGATCGTCAAAAGCTTTGACGGCTCCACCGTCCTGCTGCTGGGGACCGGGGACATCGGAAGTCATTTTGCCCAACTGGCCAGGGCCTTAGGCGCCCACACCGTGGGCCTGAACCGCCACCCGGAAAAGCCGGTGGCGGGGATAGACGAGCTTCACCCCCTCTCCGAGCTGGATATCTGGCTCCCCCGGGCCGACGTGGTAGCCATGTCCCTGCCCGAGACCCCCGAGACCATCCACCTGATAAACGCCCGGCGGCTGGCCCTCATGAAGCCGGACGCCATCCTGGTCAATGCGGGCCGGGGCTCCGGGGTGGACTGTCTGGCTCTGGCAGAGGCGTTGAAGGCGGGTCGTCTCTGGGGTGCGGCCTTGGACGTGACTGAGCCGGAACCCCTCCCGGCAGACCATCCCCTCTGGGACTGTCCCAACCTTCTCCTGACCCCCCACTCCGCCGGCGGCGACAAGCTGGACGCCACCGTCCGCCGGATCGCCGCTTTGGCTCTGGAAAATCTGAAACGGTATCTGGCGGGAGCGGAATTGAGAAACCGGATGAAATAAATAAAAAACGGGCTGCCTTTTTTAAGACAGCCCGTTTTTTATTCGTTACCTATATATGTAGTACGGATTTGGCTTAAACAGCAGCGCTATACAGTCGATGAACCACCCCAGCCCAAAAAGCCCAACCGTCAGTAAATACAGGATTCCCATGCCGATCTTGCCCTCATAAAATTTGTGGGCGCCCAAAAAGCCCAAAAACAGGCACAGAAAAAATGCCGTCCACTTATTTCTTAGCCTTCCGGGCATCATCCCTACCGTATTTGTGTTGGTATTGGTAATATTGATCTGCGGGGTCCCTCCTTCCCCTTTGATCTCCTCCACCTGACAGCCGCAGAAGGGACATACCACCGCCTCCTTCGCAATGGTTTTTCCGCAGTGCTTGCAGAATTTCGTATCCTTTTGCACCTGCGTTTCCTCTGCTATGGGCTCGCCCTTCGCTCCCAGTTCACTCATTTTCCATTCCTCCTTCTATATTTTTAAGCGTCCTTCGGACTTCCCCAGCCAGTATACATCAAATTCCAGAATTACGCAAGTGCGTATACGCACTTGCGATAAAATGGGTACACTGTCCTTGAGGTGAGACATATGGGCGTTAAGGACACAGTGGCCGCACGGTTTCGACAGCTCTGCACCCAGCGGGGCATCCGGACCAATGAGCTGGCAAATCTGGCTGGGGTCACCCCCTCTACCGCATACAGTATGCTGGACCCCCGCCGGCAGGACGTCTCCATCGTCACCATCAAAAAATTCTGTGACGGCTTGGGCATCACCTTGGGGGAATTTTTCTCCACACCGGAGTTTGATGCGCTGGAGCAGGAGATCAAGTAAGCCGGGGGACTGCGGAAGTCCCCCGGCTTTTCTCTTTCCCAATTGCCAAACCCTCATTTTCATGGTACAATTCCAGCAATGACATTTCAGAACAGGAGAACTGCCCGTGTTTATCGGCAACGTTGAAATTTCCACCCCCCTGGCCCTGGCCCCTATGGCGGGGGATACGGACCTGGCCTTCCGCACCATCTGCCGGCGGCTGGGGGCCGGGTATACCGTCTCCGAGATGGTATCCGCCCAGGCCCTCTGCTACCAGGACAAAAAGACCCTCCCCCTGCTGGAGCTGGGGGAGGGGGAGCACCCCGCCGCCGTACAGCTCTTCGGCTGCAAGGAGGACGCCATGGAGCGGGGGGCCGCCAAGGCCGCGGAATACTCCGGGGCGGATATCATCGACATCAATATGGGCTGTCCCATGCCGAAAATCTACAATAACGGCGAAGGCTCCGGCCTGGCCCGGGACCCGGAAAAGGCCGCAAAGGTGGCTGCCGCCGTCATCCGGGGCGCCGGAGGACGGCCCGTCACCGCCAAGATCCGTCTGGGCTGGGACAGCGGACACCTCAATTATCTGGAGCTGGCCAAGCGTTTAGAGGGTGCGGGGGTCTCCGCCATCGCCATCCACGGCCGGACCACCGTACAGAAATACAAGGGCCGTGCCGACTGGAACCCCATCCGGGAGGTAAAGGAGGCCCTCTCCATCCCGGTGATCGCCAATGGGGACGTCTTCTCCCCCAAGGACGCGGTGGATATCGTCAAGCGCACCGGGGCGGACATGGTGATGATCGGCCGGGGCGCCTTGGGAAACCCCTGGCTCTTCCAGCAGTGCGCCGCCGCCCTCCGGGGGGACCCCATTCCGGAGCGTCCCCCCCTCCCGGAGCGGATCGACACGGCGGTGGAGCAGATCGAGATGACCGCC
>CATKDV010000249.1:0-2863 GCA_949746985.1 uncultured Eubacteriales bacterium
AATAAAACTCAATGGCATATTTCAATTATATACTGTGGAGCGTCAAGTATCAATTGTGCAAATAAGGCCCCTTAAAATTTAGTTTTCCGTTGATAAGAACGTATTCAAATTCATTAGTGGTCGATTTTCTGCTTTTTGTTACGCAGTAGAACGCCATTTTTGAGAATTGGAAGGAATCCGGCGAAAAAAATCGTCAAGGCGCCCTGACGCCTCAGGAATGGAGAAGTTGCCATATACAGAAGTTGCCGGCTGGTGACAAACGGCTATTTGGAGGTTGTTCCCAGTCTCAAGACCGGCCAGCAGCTCCAAAAAGCCCTCCGGCAATGCCAGAGGGCTTTTTGTGCTGGTCAGCTTTGATTTATTCAGCAAACAGGATCTGGCCGATATACATACCGTCGCCAAAAGAGGAGATACCGGACATATAGGCGTTGATCTCGCCGCCGGAATAGAGGCCCTCAATAGGCTCGTAGTTGGTATCCAGGACCTGGTAGTTCTCATCTACCAGCAGACCTCCGCCGGTAATGTGGGTGGCCACGGTCCGGGGGCAGGCGTAGAAAGGACCCTCGTCCACGGCACTGTTGTCGGAGAAAGAGATACGGCCAAACTCGGGATCCTCGTAGTTGGCGGCAAACTCGTTGTACTGCTCCACAGTGGCAGTCAGAACGGCGGGATCCATATCCAGTTTCCCGGCCAGTTCTTCCAGCGTATCAGCCTTGAACAGCTGATCGTTATCCAGCATCTCCTGCACATCAAAGCCATTGAAGGTCTTGCCGTTGGAGATGCGGCTGTTCGCTTCGTCAGAGATGATGTAGAGGATATGGTCGGTCTGCTCCAGTACGGCGCCAGAGATGGAGTACCGGTCCAGAGTCTCGTTGACAAACCGCTCACCCTCCTTGTTCACATAGAGGGCGTCGCCGTCGTTACCCACGATATTTTCGGTGCTGCTGGAGATGGGGTCGGCATTGGGGAAGAGCATAATGTCCCCCATGCCCTCCAGCACGGCGCCCACGGTCTCGGCCATCTTGATGCCGTCGCCGGTGACGCCGGCGGTGTTGGTGGTCTTGATGTCGTCAGGCAGCTCGTCCCAAGTCTCGTTATACTCCCGGACCATGTCCAGGTTGGCGGCAAAGCCGCCGGTGGCCAGCACCACGCCCTTCTCAGAACGAATGGTGTAGCTCTTGTCCCGGCTCTCGGCCTTCACGCCCACCACCTTGCCGTCCTCCACAATCAGCTCAGTGCCGGCGGTCTCGGTCATAATGGTGACGGGATAATTGTTTTCCATAATGGTCTTCTCAAACAGGTCGAAGTAGCCGTGGCCCTCAAAGCCGATCTTGGGGGAGGTCCAACGGGGCCAGGTATAGCCCACGATGCCGGTGAGGGGCTTCCACTCCATCCCCATCTCGGTGAGCCACTGGGTGGTGTCGTCCAGCAGGGTGGCAAAGGCGTACATATCCTCAGGGGTGGAGTAAGGCTCCAAGGACAGGTAGTCCAGAGCCAGCAGGGTCTTGGAGTCAAAGACCTTGGCGGAACCGGTGGCCTTGTAGGTCTCATACTCCTCCCGCAGGGTATCCTGGAACTGACGGTAGGACTCAGCGCACTCGGCGCTGTTGGGCTCAGAGTCCAGGATGTTCTCAATGATCTGGCGGTAGCCGTCGGTCATCTCGGTGCGCAACTCGTCGGGGGCGCTGATGTACTCCAGGAAGCCGCCGCTGACAATGGCGTTACCACCGATGGCGGCCGTCTTTTCCAGCACGACCACATCGGCAGCGCCGTTTTGGGCCGCAGCGATGGCAGCGGACATACCGGCAGCGCCGCCGCCTATCACCACCAGCTGGGTGGAGAGCTCCTCGGCGACCTTGTCGCCGCCGTTGAAAGCGGCAGTCTTCAGGGCCTCAATGTCGGCGCCGGCCTCCTTCAAAGCGGCCTCGGCGGCCTCCAGAATAGCCTGGGAGGTAATGGTGGCACCGGTAATGGCGTCGATGGCCAGGGACTGCTTGGCCACGATATCCTGGGGGATCCGCTCAATGGCGGGATCGGACAGGCCGGCAGTCTCTTTGTGCTCGGTGACGGCGACAGACTCAATGGCATTGGCGGTAACGGTGACCTCCACAGTCACAGACCCGTTCTTGCCGTTCTCACTCACGCCGGTATAGGTGCCGGCGGTATAGAGGGCGTTGTCCTCCGGGGCAGGGGTAGCTTCAGGCTTGGGGGTCTTACCGCCGCAGGCGGCCAGAGAGGCCATCATAGTGCAGGCCAGCAGGCCCGCCAGAACTTTTTTGCTCATGTTCACAGGGGTTCCTCCTTTATTCCTTATCATGCGCAAACAAGTATAAAGTCGAAACCCTGTTGGGAGTCAAGAAAAATTTTTCATTCCACCGGGTACCATACATAATGGTAATCATAGACCCGATCCTGCCTCTTGATCCCGGCGGCCAAAAGGACGGAATAAATGTCCCCGGTAAGGGAATCACCGTGCTCCCTCATATAGTCCAGCCCCCGGGATACTACGCTGTAATAATTGGTGGTTTCGTCGCTGACGCAGGTGACCCCGCCGACACATTTTATGGGTGCAAGCCGCTCCACCAGCGAGTCCTCCACCCCATCCACAAACTCACGGTCCTCATCAAATACGCACAGTCCGATACGGGACACCGTCTGCGGTCCAAGTCCCTCTTTCGGGGTCATGGGACAGTAACGGACAAAGGGGTAGCATTCGCTCCACCTGCGCAGCAGCGCCCGCCCCGCCTTGTCTTGCCGGAGCTTCCCTCCTGCTCGCAGGGCAGGAACCAGAGGGGCGGGCGGGTACACTTCCCATACTGGTGGAGATGTGTTTCGCAGTATGCCGCCACCTGTTTCATCTGCC
>CATKDV010000250.1:0-2855 GCA_949746985.1 uncultured Eubacteriales bacterium
ATCCCCTTTGCCGAGCCCTGCTACTCCGTGGCCATCGCCCCCAAGACCCGGGGCCAGGAGGACAAGGTGGCCCAGGGCCTGAACCGGATGAACGAGGAGGACCCCTCCTTCTACTGGGTCAATAACGCCGAGACCCACCAGCTGGTGGTCTACGCCGCCGGCGACATCCAGATCGACGTGCTGGTGAGCAAGCTGAAGAGCCGCTTCAACGTGGACGCCGAGACCACCCCCGCCCGGGTCCCCTACCGGGAGAAGATCCGCAAAAAGGTGGAGAAGCAGGGCCGCCACAAGAAGCAGACCGGCGGCTCCGGCCAGTTCGGCGACGTGTGGATCCGTTTCGAGCCTAACCCCGACGAGGAGGAGCTGGTCTTTGCCGAGGAGGTCTTCGGCGGCAGTGTGCCCAAGAACTTCTTCCCCGCTGTGGAAAAGGGCCTGCGGGAGGCCGTCCTCCACGGTCCCCTGGCGGGCTACCCTGTGGTCAACCTGAAGGCCACCCTCTACGACGGAAGCTACCACCCGGTGGACTCCTCCGAGATCGCCTTCAAGACCGCCGCCCAGCTCAGCTACAAAGCCGCCATGCCCGAGGCCAACCCCATCCTTCTGGAGCCGGTGGGTGAGCTGAAGGTCACCATCCCCGACAGCTACATGGGCGACGTGATGGGCGACATCACCAAGCGCCGGGGCCGGGTCATGGGCATGAACCCCGACGGGGAGGGCAACCAGATCCTGGAGGCCGAAGTCCCCATGGCCGAGATGGGCACCTACGCCATCGACCTTCGGAGCATGACCCAGAGCCGGGGCTCCTTCACTTTCCACTTTGTCCGCTACGAGGAGGCCACCCCTCAGGCTCAGGAGAAAGCCATCGCAGAAGCCAAAGCAATGGAGCAGGAATGATCTATGTGATAAAAAACCGCCCCCGCCGAGAGCCGGCGGGGGCGGGTTTTATTCCTGTTCAACTGTTCTCCAATTGGAAGATAATGTCCCCGCCTATAAGCTCCAAACAGTAAACATTCATTCCTCCATCCGGAAGCTCGCCGCTGCTATAAAACGTACATATGACTTGGGACATAAATTCTCCCGTTCCAAGACCGTCCAGCCAACGGTCCGGCACATAGAGCGTTCCGTTCCAGTACGGTTCATCGTGCCCCTCCGTCGTCTCATCCACCCACTCTCCCGATTTGCGGAAGGTGGCCCTTACCCGCTCGTACCCCCCGGCGGGCGCCGGGTCACGGTCAGGATCCTTCTTATCCACAAAGGTCCCCCCTGTGGACCGGACAATGAGCTGAAGTTCCCTGGGCGGTCCCTGCCAAAGCTCATCCGGTATCTTATCCGTGGGCGTAAAAACATAAAACACCCCTTTTCCGGTCATGTCAAAGCTCTTTTCCTGGACCTTATCCGATAACGGGGTATCTTTAAGCTGGGGCCTCACCTCTACCCTGACTTCTCCCAGTTCAATGTCATACGACAGCTTTGTCTTCAGCATAGCAAAAATACATTCGCTCACATAGTCGGTCCAATCGATCCGCCAGCTTACCGTTCCGTCCTCCGGAATATCAGTGTAGTCAAAAGAGGCTATCCCCACGCTGTTGCTCAGCAGCGGACCGTCTTTTTTCCTGATCTCGGCAGTGACTGTGACCGAGTAGCTCACATCCTTGTGGCACATCAGATTCCCGATCTCCACCACAGTCCATCTTCCGCCGTCCTCCACCGTAAGCTCTTCTTGCAGTGTAGGGACAGGGATCATGTCGGTATCCAGCGCGTCGTGGACCTCCACCGCCTTCACCCCGGAGGGATAGACCCTCCCAAGGATGGTCATGTCGCAGCAATAGTAAAGGTTCCCCTCTTTTTGGGTATCTGCGGCGGGAATGGTATATTCCTTCCCCGTGGCTCCGGGAATGGGGGTCTTTCCTCCTCCGCCGGCGTCCCTGCATTGATACCATTGATAAACAAAGCTGGCCGGATCCACCAGAAGGTTATTCCAATAGCTCACCGTGAGCTTTCCCGTCTCCCCCAAGTTTACTGCTGCAGGGGCTACTACGCTCACCCCGGTCACCGGGTCCCGGTCCTCCGTCTTGTCATACTCCATCGTCACCACCCGGTCCCTGCCGTCCGCAGTGACTTGGGCCGGGGTATAGCTGGTAGGGGTATCCCTCCCATCGGTGACCTTCACCCTCAGAGATTCTCCAAAACTGTTCCCTCCAATCGGACTCAGGGTGATAACGGCCTTGTACGCCTGATTGGCGGTAAAGGTATCCGCCGCGCTGCTGTCCGCCTTCCAGCGGTAACTGGCCGGGCTTCCGTCCGCGTTGAACCACTCCGTCTTGGCCGTGTACCCCGCCCCCAACACGTCGGCGGCGTCCGGCGTCTCCCCAAAACGGGGCGCCAGCAGCTGAAGCCTTACCTCTGAAATGACCGTGGGCGTACTGCCGCTCCCGGAACCGCTTCCGCCGCCGGAAGAGCCTCCCCCGCCGGAGGGACCTCCCGGGGAGCCGACCGTCCCCTTGTTCTTTACCTCCACCCCCGCGTCATTGACCAGAGTGGTCACCTTTCCATTTACAGTGAGGGCAGCTCCCTTTGCGGTCTCTCCCACTTCCACCCGCGCCACCGTAGAGTTCTTTTCCACTGTCACCTTGGCGTTCCCCACCACGGACAGGGTCCTGACCGTCTGGGCCTTGACCGTCACCTGTACGTCGCAGTTCACCACCACATCCCCCAGCTCCCAGCCGTCCAGGGTAACGCCCCCCACCCCATCTTCAATATAGATCATGGGGATGGTCTCCCCCGACTCGTTCACCAGCCGGAGCCGTCCCCCCGTGGTCTTGGTGACGATCACATTCCGCACCTGACAGCCGGGC
>CATKDV010000251.1:0-2815 GCA_949746985.1 uncultured Eubacteriales bacterium
AAACGTCCCTGAAAAATCCACCTGGCACAACTCCACCTACTTTGACGAGATCTACCACGCCCGCACCGCCAAGGAGCACATCGACAACGTCTACCCCTATGAGGTGACCCACCCTCCCCTGGGCAAGCTGATCCTGGGCCTGGGGATCCGCCTGTTCGGCATGGACCCCTTCGGCTGGCGTTTCATGGGGACCCTTCTGGGGGTGCTGATGCTCCCCATCCTCTATATCTTCCTCAAAAATATGTTCGGCAAGACCCCGGTAGCCGCCTGCGGGACCATCCTCTTTGCCACCGACTTCATGCACCTGACCCAGACCCGTATCGCCACCATCGACACCTACGCCGTGTTCTTCATCCTGGGCATGTACTTTTTCATGTACCGCTACCTCACCCTCCCGGCGGGGACCCCCCTCCGGAAGGGAGCGCTGCCCCTGTTCCTCTCGGGCCTCATGTGGGGTCTGGGGGCCGCCAGCAAATGGACGGTCTTCTACGCCGGTATCGGCCTGGCGGCAGTGTATTTCATCGGCTTCTACCAGAAACTGCGGGACTGGCCCCAGGACGACGAAGCCAAAGTCCAGCGCACCCCCTGGCTCATCCAGACCCTCCTCCTCTCCGTCCTGTGCTTTATCGTCCTCCCCTTCGCCATCTACTGCGCCGCCTACCTCCCCTACGCCAAGGCCCTCGGCATAGACCTCTTGGCCCACAGCGAAGATAACGGCCTGGCCCTTCTCCTCCAAAACGTCTGGGGCAAGCTGACCTTCTCGGGGGAGGGAGAGTTCCGGGCCGCCTATATCCCCCAGGACAATCTGCTCAACCTCATGGCAGGCAACCAGTGGTACATGTTCCACTACCACAACGGGGTCACCCAGTCCCACCCCTACTCCTCCTGGTGGTTCCAGTGGATCGTCAACGCCCGGCCCATCCTCTACTATATGGACAACGACGTCCCCGGCTTCACCACCCGTTTCGCCGCCTTTGCAAACCCCGTCCTGTGCTGGACGGGCCTCCTGGCCATCCTCACCTGCGCCGCCCACGCCTTCCGCCGCCTGTGGGCCAAGGCCGCCTTCCTGGGCGGCATGGGGGTCTTCGCCGCCCTCACCATCCTCAAGGTCCAACAGACCCCCAACGGGGTCTTTGATCCCCAGCTGTCCCAGGCGGTCCTCACCCGCAACGGCCTTATCCTGGCCTGTTGCCTCCTCCTTTACCTGATCGTCTGCGCCCTCATCCTCCTCTTCCTTCCCGGCCACTCCCCCAAGGCCGCCTTCCTCCTGGTGGGTTACCTGGCTCAGCTGGTCCCCTGGATGTTCGTGGGCCGCACCACCTTCGAATACCACTACTTCCCCTCCCTGCTGTTCCTGGTCTTCGCCGTCAGCTACCTCTTCGACGGCCTTGCGGAGCGGGACCGGCACTGGCGCACCCCCGTCTACAGCCTCACCGGCCTCAGCGTGGGTCTATACGCCCTGTTCTACCCCGTCCTCATCGGTCTCACCATCCCCACCTGGTACCAGCCCCTGGTCAGATGGCTGGAAAGCTGGCCCTTCTAAGGAGGGATCCCCATGTTTCTCGCTGATTACCACACCCACTCCCTGTGCTCCTTCGACGGCTCCGCCCCCCTGGCAGACTTGGCCCAGTCGGCGGTAACGGCAGGCCTCACCGAGCTGTGCCTCACCGACCACTGCGACCTTGTGAACACCCAGGGCAGGCCCGACCTCTCCTTCCGCTGGGAGCCGGTGGAGGAGCAGCTCTCCCTGGCCCGCCCTCTCTTTGAGGGGAAATTGTCCATCCCTATGGGCCTGGAGCTTGGCTCAGCCTGGGAGTTCCCCGACCTTGCCCAGGAGCTGACCTCCCACCCGGACCTGGACTTTGTCCTGGGCTCGGTCCACAACCTGAGCCTGGCCGACGGCGGCCTTGACTTTTATTATGTAAACTACAAGTCCGACGATGACTGCTACAACGTCTTAGACCGCTACTTCGACTGCATGGAGCGGCTGTCGGAGATGGACTGCTACGACGCGCTCTCCCACATCATCTACCCCCTGCGGTACATGAACGGCCGGGACGGTCAGCATGCCGCCCTGGACCGCTATGAGCCCCAGCTGCGCCGTATCCTCACCACCGTCATCGCCAAGGGCAAGGGCATTGAGGTCAACACCTGCCGCGGAAGCGCCATAGAGGACTGGCGCTGGACCCTGACCCTCTACAAAGACTGCGGCGGGACCATCCTCACCCTGGGCAGCGACGCCCACCTCCCCCAGGACGTGGGCAAGGGCCTCCCGGAGGCCGCTCAGCTTTTGAAAAGCCTGGGCTTCTCCCACATCGCCCGCTACCGCCGCCGCCAACCGGAGCTGCTTCCCCTTTGACCAGGGAACCGCGGCAGCTCCCCCCCCTCATCCCGGCTTTTCATTTTTATCCCAAATTTTTAATTTTTCCTTGACACCTCCCCCTTCCCGGAGTATAATTCCCCCCATGAAGACAAGGACGTCTTTGAGGTCACCCTCAAAGACGCCCTTTTTCTATTATCCCGCCCCACAAATAAACCCAAGGAGGGATCTGCCATGTGCTCCATTATCGGTTACTGCGGCCCCGTCCCCGACCGGACCGTCTTTGACGAAGGCTTCTCCCACACCAAGTCCCGCGGCCCTGACGACACCCGCGTCCTCCCCGCCGGCCCGGGCCTGCTGGGCTTCCACCGTCTGGCCATCATGGGCCTCTCCCCTGAGGGGATGCAGCCCTTCGCCCTGGGAAGCAGCCTGGCGGTCTGCAACGGGGAGCTTTACGGCTTCCAGGCCCTTCGGGAGGATCTCCGGCATAGGGGC
>CATKDV010000252.1:0-2783 GCA_949746985.1 uncultured Eubacteriales bacterium
GGAGTGTGAGAAAAGTGGAATTTATCGTCATATCCGGCCTGTCCGGGGCGGGAAAGAGCCAGGCGGCCTCCTTTATGGAGGATACGGGCTATTTCATAGTAGACAATATGCCTGCCGCCCTCATCCCCAAATTTGCCGAGCTGTGTATGGCAAGCCCCGCCCAGTATGACCGGGTGGCCATTGTCAGCGACATCCGGGGGGGACAGAGCTTTGACGGCCTGTTCGCCGCCTTTGAGGAGCTGGACCGGATGGGCTGTGACCACAAGATCTTATACATGGAGGCAAGCCCTGAGACGGTCATCAAGCGGTATAAGGAGACCAGGCGGAGGCATCCCCTGGCCAAGGGGAACCGCTCCCTGGAGGAGGCGGTCCTTCTGGAGCGGACCATTCTGGCCCCCGTCCGGGCCCGGGCGGAGTATATCATTGACACCACCGCCCTCTCCACCGCCAAGCTGCGGGGGGAGATCCTGCGGGTCTTTGGCGACGGCGGCCCCCAGCAGGCCATGAACGTCAGCGTTACCTCCTTCGGCTTCAAGTACGGCATCCCCATCGAGGCCGACCTGGTCTTTGACGTGCGGTTCCTGCCCAACCCTTACTACATCGCCGAGCTCCGCCACCAGACGGGGCTGGACGCTCCGGTTTATGACTTCGTCTTCGGCTACCAGCAGACCAAGGACTTTATGACCTACCTGGAACGGCTTATCGGCTTTCTCCTGCCCCAGTATGTGGAGGAGGGCAAGACCGCCCTGGTCATCGCCATCGGCTGTACCGGGGGCAAGCACCGTTCAGTTGCCATCGCCAGGGCTTTGGCCGATTTTGTGCGGCGGAAGGGCTATGACGCCAGTGAAAACCACCGGGACATGACGAGAGGGTAACGCTATGGAAGAAAAATCGAAATACCGCTGGGAGCAGGGACCCCGGGTGGTGGCCATCGGCGGCGGCACCGGCCTTTCCACCATGCTCCGGGGACTGAAAAGCCGCACGAAAAATCTTACCGCTATTGTCACTGTGGCGGACGACGGCGGAGGATCGGGCGTCCTCCGCCGGGACCTGGGGATGCCCCCGCCGGGGGATATCCGTCACTGTATGGAGGCCCTGGCCAACGCCGAGCCCATTATGCAGGAGCTGTTGGCTTACCGGTTCCCGGTGGGGTCGGGACAGCTTACGGGCCAGTCCTTTGGGAATCTGATCCTGGCCGCCCTCAACGGGGTGGCGGGGTCTTTTGAGGAGGCGGTGGCTCAGATGAGCCAGGTGCTGGCGATCTCGGGCCGGGTCCTGCCTGTCACCAGCGCCGATGTGAAGCTGGAGGCCACCTTTGAAAACGGTACGGCGGTGGTGGGGGAATCCCTTATCGCAGACTTTAAAAAAGTGCAGGACTGCCGCATTAGAAAGGTGCGGCTCCTGCCCGAACGCCCCGCCGCCACTCCGGCGGCGTTGGAGGCCATCCGGGAGGCCAACCTCATCGTTTTAGGCCCCGGTAGTCTTTATACCAGTGTTATCCCCAACCTTCTTGTGGAGGGGGTGGCTGAAGCTATCTGCCGGAGCGATGCGCTGAAAATCTATATCGGCAACATCATGACCCAGGACGGGGAGACGGAGGGGATGACCCTCTCCGACCACGTCTCAGCCCTTCTGGAGCACTCCGGCCCAGGGCTTATCGACCTGTGCGTGGCCAACTCTGCCCCGGTGGATCCGGCCCTCATCCAGCGATACAAGGCGGAGGACGCCGACCCCATTCTGGTGGATAAGGCGCGTATCGAGGCCCTGGGGGTGGAGGTGGTGGAGCGCCCCATGATCTCCACCGCCGCCCGCTACGCCCGTCACTCCCCCGAGCGGTTGGGAGAGGTGGTCATGGAGATCTACGAGGAGCGGGCCGACACCAAGGTTTTTTGACCGCCCCCGATCACCATTCCATTATTGCGAGGTGGGCAAGGCCCACCGTGGCGATCCGTTCCCATGCCTACCTACCAAAGAAGAGAGGAGGTCCCCACCATGTCCTTTTCCGGCGACGCCAAAGGGGAACTTTGCCGCCAGCCCGTCACCCGCAGGTGCTGCGCCCAGGCGGAGAGCTATGGTATCCTCCTCTATGCCAACCGCTTTGACCACGCAGAGGCCCGTATCGTCACCGAATCTCCCGACCTGGCGGCACGGATCCCTGTCCTGTTTAAAAAAGCCTTTCAGCTCACTTTTGACCGCCTGCCCGGGGAGGGGGGCGGCAAGCGGGTTTTCTCCATCACGGCCCCGGACAAGCTCTCCACCCTGTGGGAGGCCTTCGGCTATGACCCCGGTACCTCGGTGGCCCACCACATCAACTTCGCCGTACTGGAGGAGGACCACTGCCGTTCCGCTTTCTTCCGGGGGGCCTTTTTGGCGGGAGGTTCGGTGACGGACCCCAGCAAAAGCTATCACCTGGAGCTGACCACGACCCATAGGTCTGTGGACAGGGAGCTGCTGGCCCTTCTGCGGGAGGCAAATTTTGATCCCAAATCGGCGGACCGGGGCGGGGTCCATATGGCCTATTTCAAGCGCAGCGAGGATATCGCCGACTTCCTCACCGCCATCGGCGCGCCTCTTGCCGCCATGGAGCTAATGAACGCCAAGGCGGAGAAGGATCTCCGGGGGGGCGTGAACCGCCGGGTGAACTGCGACGCCCATAATCTGGACAAGGCGGTGGACGCCGCCCAGGCCCAGATTGAGCTGATCCGCCGGCTTTTGGAGCGGATGGACCTCAGTGAATTGCCCCCCAAGCTGGGCGAGGCGGCCAAATTGAGACTGGATAACCC
>CATKDV010000253.1:0-2595 GCA_949746985.1 uncultured Eubacteriales bacterium
ATCACCAGCACGTCCAGCCCCGCCAGTCCCGCCATCCACATGGCGCCGCTGACCCACTGAAGCCCCCGCCAGCAAAGTCCAAACAGCCCCACCGAAAACACCCCATGCAGGATCCACTTCGTCATCTTCACCCATCTCCTTTTCAATCAAAGAATATAATAACAGTCCTCCTGCCACTTACCGGGATTGGTGTCAATATACTCCCAAATCCGCAAATGATCCGCCTCATCCCGAATAACGTGGTCATAAAACCCCTTTTGCCAAATGGGCTGTCCGGCTAATTTGCTGGATATTCGTTTTACCTGTCCAATGATGGTAGAGACTGATTTTGTAGGGGCGGATATTATCCGCCCATTCTCCTCCAGTATCAGGATCATGTGAACATGATTGGGCATCACCGCATATTTGTTGATCTTGGCATGGGGATAATGGTCTGGGATTTCCCGGATCGCCCTATCCACGATCTGTCCAACCTGGGACAAGGTCGGGGGGCCCGGGCGGATGATATCCGCCCCTACAGGGAATGTACCGTCCCAAAATAGCTTCCTCTTCTCTTTGGTGCAAACTGTAACAAAATACCCGCCCGGCGTACTGTAATCATATCCCTCCAGGCGAATATTTTTCCTGTCCAACCGCTCCATCTCACTTCCCCCGCAGCTCAATGATCCGGTCCCGAAGTACCGCCGCATATTCAAACTCCAGCCGCTTGGAGGCCTCCTTCATCTCCTTCTCCAGCTTCTCGATGGCCTTCTCCAACTCGGAGCGGGTCATCTTGTGCTTCTGGCGGAGGGTCCGGTCGGCCTCCTCCTCCGCCTCACTGAGGTTTACCACGTCCCGGACAGACTTGATGATGGTCTTGGGGACGATGCCGTTGGCCTCGTTATATTCGTTCTGCTTCTTCCTTCTCCGGTCGGTCTCCCCGATGGCCGCCATCATGGAGGGGGTCATCTTGTCGGCGTACATGATCACCAGGCCTTCGGCGTTCCGGGCGGCCCGGCCGATGGTCTGGATGAGGGAGGTCTCGCTTCGCAGGAAGCCCTCCTTATCCGCATCCAGGATGGCCACCAGGCTCACCTCGGGCAGGTCCAGCCCCTCCCGGAGGAGGTTGATGCCCACCAGCACGTCGTAGGTCCCCAGCCGCAGGTCCCGGATGATCTCCTGCCGCTCGATGGTATCCACGTCGTGGTGCATATACTGGACCTTCACCCCCACGTTTTTCAGGTAGGCGGTCAGGTCCTCCGCCATCTTCTTGGTGAGGGTGGTGACCAGCACCCGCTCCCCCCTGGCGGTGCGCTGGTTGATCTCTCCCAAGAGGTCGTCGATCTGGCCCTCCACGGGGCGCACCTCCACCCTGGGGTCCAGAAGGCCCGTGGGCCGGATCACCTGCTCCACGATCTGGCCCGAGCGGCTGCGCTCGTATTCCGCCGGGGTGGCCGAGACGTAGATCACCTGGTTGAGTCTCTCCTCAAACTCCTCAAATTTCAGGGGGCGGTTATCAAAGGCGCAGGGCAGGCGGAAGCCGTAGTCCACCAGGGTGGTCTTCCGGGCCTTGTCCCCGTTATACATGGCATGGACCTGGGGCAGGGTCACATGGCTCTCGTCAATAAACAGCAGAAAATCCTTGGGAAAGTAATCGATCAGGGTCATGGGGGCCGATCCCACAGGCCGTCCCGAGATAACACGGGAATAGTTCTCGATGCCTGAGCAGAATCCTAACTCCTGAAGCATCTCCACATCATACATGGTCCTCTGCTTCAGCCGCTGGGCCTCCACCAGCATGTTATTGCTCTCAAAGAAGGCAACCCGCTCCTCCAACTCCCGGTAGATCTCCTGAATGGCGGCGGCCATCTTCTCCCGAGGGGTGATATAGTGGCTGGCGGGATAGATGGGGATGTGCTCCAGCCGGCGGATCACCGCCCCGGTGACCACGTTGATCTCGCTGAGGCGGTCGATCTCGTCCCCGAAGAACTCCACCCGGATGGCGGTGTCCCTCCAGTAGGCGGGCCAGACTTCGATGGTATCTCCCCGGACCCGGAACATATTCCGCTCCCAGGCGATGTCGTTGCGCTCGTAGCGGTCCTCCACCAGCCGGCGCATCAGCTCCTCCCGCTTCATGGTCTCCCCCACCCGGAGGGTTATCATCATGTGGGCGTAGTCGTCAGGCTCTCCCAGGCCGTAGATACAGGAAACCGAGGATACCACGATCACGTCCCGCCGCTCGATGAGGGAGGCGGTGGCCGAAAGGCGCAGCCGGTCGATCTCGTCGTTCACCGAGGAGTCCTTCTCAATGAAGGTGTCGGTGTGGGGGATATAGGCCTCGGGCTGATAGTAGTCGTAATAGGACACGAAATACTCCACTGCGTTATTGGGGAAAAACTCCTTGAACTCGGCGCAGAGCTGGGCGGCCAGGGTCTTGTTGTGGGCCAGCACCAGGGTGGGCCGCTGAACCTTCTCAATGACCTTGGCCATGGTGAAGGTCTTGCCTGAGCCGGTGACGCCCAGCAGGGTCTGCTCGGAAAGGCCGTTCTCCACCCCCGCCGCCAGGGCCTCGATGGCCTGGGGCTGGTCTCCGCTGGGCTCAAAGGGACTGACTAC
>CATKDV010000254.1:0-1119 GCA_949746985.1 uncultured Eubacteriales bacterium
AACGCCTTCATGTCCTCCAGGTAATCCCGCATGGGGGGATAAAAGTCCATGTTGTAAGTGACCGAGGCCAGGACGATGTGGGAGCAGCGGAAGCTCTCCGAGATCAACTCAGAGACATGGGTGGTGGATACGTCGCGCACAGAGACCTCCACCCCCCGCTCCGCCAGGGCGATGGCCAGGGCCTCGGCGGCCTGCTCGGTGCCGCCGTACATGGAGCCGTAGACCAGGAGCACCGCCTTGTCCTCGGGCTCGTAGCGGCTCCATTTGCCGTATTTTTCGATGAACCAGTTTAGCTCGCTGCGCCAGACGGGGCCGTGGAGGGGGCAGATCATCTTCAGCTTGTCCCCAAGGGCGGCGGCCTTTGCCAGCAGGGCCTGGACCTGGGGGCCGTACTTGCCCACGATGTTGGTGTAGTATCTCCGGGCCTCGGGAAGCCACTCATGGGGGAAGTCCAGCTCATCGTTGAAGAGCTTGCCGTTCAGGGCTCCGAAGGTGCCGAAGGCGTCGGCGGAGAAGAGGACGCCCCCGGGCTCCAAAAAGGATACCATCACGTCGGGCCAGTGGACCATGGGGGCGGCGTAGAAGGTGAGGGCGTGTTTGCCGAAGGAGAGGCGCTCGCCCTCCTTGGCGGTGATACGCTCCGCGGGGACGGGGGCGAAGCCGAATTGGTCCAGAAAGCGCTGGGCGGCCAGGCTGGAGACCAGCTTGGCGTTGGGCCACTTCTGGAGCACGGCCCAGAGGCCGGCGCCGTGGTCGGGCTCCAGGTGGTGGAGGACGATGTAGTCCAGATCCCGGCCCTGAAGCAGGAACTCCACGTTCTCCACCAGCTGGGGGGCGGCGGACCAGTCTACGCAGTCGAAAAGGACGGTTTTTTCGTCCAGCAGCAGGTAGGAATTATAGCTCACCCCCCGGGGGATGGGGTGGATATTTTCAAAGAGAGGGGTATGGCGGTCGTTGGCCCCCACCCAGTAAAGGTCGCCGGTGACTTTGCGGACGCAGCGCATGGTGATTTCTCCTTTGTATGGTATTTACTGTTAGCGTTTACATTTTAGCATAGATCCATGTAAAAGGGAATCCAGTTCTTTTTGATTTTTTGGGGGTGCCTCTATTTCAGGTGGG
>CATKDV010000255.1:0-2744 GCA_949746985.1 uncultured Eubacteriales bacterium
CATCATGGCCACCAACCCCACCACCGAGGGAGAGGCCACCGCCATGTACCTGTCCCGCCTCTTAAAGCCCTTCGGGGTGAAGGTGACGCGGCTGGCCTACGGGGTCCCCGTGGGGGGACAGCTGGAGTTCGCCGACGACGCCACCCTGACAAGGGCGCTGGAGGGGCGGCGGGAGATGTAAACAAACGCCGGGGCGCTTCTCACCGCGCCCCGGCGTCTTTGCCGTTTTCCCGCTTTTTCTCCGCCCTCCGGCGGAGGGCGGGCTTTATCGTGGCGTCCACTAATATCATCCCCACCATGCCGAAAAAGCCCATGGCCCAGGCAGAGGCGAAATAGAGCAGTCTCACCCAGCCGCTCCGGGGGATCAGAGGGATCAGCTCCCCGCTCTCCTCCGCCCGGTAGACGGTCAGGTCGTCGTAGCAGCCGCTTCCCGGCTCCCACTCCGACCTTTCCCTTTTCTCTGCGGAGGCCTGCTCATCGGGGAAATCCTCCTCTCTCCCCTCCCAGGGAAAGCAGGCGCGCAGCTCCCCCGTCTCCCGGTCAAACTGGTAGACATCGTACCTGCGCTGGTAGAGGAAAAGGGAATCTCCGCTCACCCGGAGACGGACGTCAGAATCGTGGTCATGCCAGGGAATGGAAAGGGCCCAGAGAAACCGTCCTTCCCTGTCGTATACGTTCACCGCCCCGCTGTCGTGGTATAAAATATAGATTCGCCCTCCCACCTCGGCGGCGTCCTCGATCTGCCGGGGAACAAAATAGGGCTTTTCCCGAACCTCGCCGTGGGGGCCGTTGTGGATCATACCCAGCATAAGGTGCTGAAGGGCAAAGAGAAGGAATCCCAGCCCCACGACCCCCTGCAGAAACAGGCTCAACCAGTCAGCAAGATCCCGTTTTTTCATTCCCTCTCCCCCTTTCTGTCAGGATTATAACACGACCCATAGGCCCCCGCAAGTCCATATCCCCACTGTAAAAGAAGGTGTTCCCATGTCCCAGGCAAGGCTCTTTGAGCTGGTCTATCTGCTGCTGGAAAAGGGCAAAATGTCCGCATCGGAGCTGGCGGAGCGGTTCGAGGTGTCGGTCCGCACCATCTACCGGGATGTGGACGCCCTCTCCGCCGCCGGAGTGCCCGTCTACACCCTCCCGGGACGAAACGGGGGCGTGGCGCTGATGGAACAGTACGTGTTGAGCCGGGCCGCCCTCTCCCAGGAGGAGCAGGGGCAGCTTTTGACCGCCCTCCGGTCCCTGTCCGGGGAGGTCTCCCCCGGGGCGGAGGAGACCCTGTCCAAGCTCTCCGCCCTCTTCCGGCGGTCCGAGCCAGACTGGCTCCAGGTGGACCTGTCCCACTGGGGGAACTCCGAAGCGGCCAACGCCAAGTTCCAGCGGCTGAAGGAGGCCATTTTGTCCCGCAGGGTCATCTCCTTCACCTATGTCAGCTCTTACGGGGAGAAGACGGCCAGGGAGGTCCTTCCCGCCCGGCTGGTGTTCAAGGGGCAGGGCTGGTATCTCCAGGGGTTCTGCCTGGACAGGCAGGATTACCGCACCTTCCGCCTGTCCCGGATGCTGGGGCTGGCGGTGACGGAGCGCACCTTCCCCACTCCCCTCTCCCCGCCCTCCATCCGGGATTCCGGGGGCTCTCCCCCCATCGTCTCCCTTGGCCTGCGCTTCTCCCCCAGCGCGGCTTTCCGGGTCTATGACGAATTTGAGGAGGGACAGGTGACCACTTTGGCGGACGGCTCTCTGGAGGTCCGCGCCGACTTTCCCGAGGACGGGTGGGTCTACAGTTACCTCCTCTCCTTCGGCGGCCAGGTGACCATTCTCTCCCCGGAGCGGGTCCGGGGGCAGGTGGGGCGGATGGCCCGGGAAATTTTTCAGAAATGCGAAAACCCTGACGCGGGATGTCAAGGTTTCTCTGGTATCATGACGGCATCACGAACAAAGGAGGACGCCACCATGAACGAAAGACCTTTTTGCCAATCCTGCGCCATGCCCCTCTCCGACGACCTACGGGGAACCGAGGCTGACGGCAGCCCCAGCCCCCACTACTGCAAGTACTGCTATGACAAGGGAAAATTCACCCAGGACATGACCATGGAGGAGATGATCGCCTTCTGCGCTCCCCATATGGCCAAGGCCAACCCCGGCATGACGGAGGAGCAGGCCGGGGAGCAGATGGGAAAGTTCTTCCCCCTGCTCCTGCGCTGGAAGGGGGCGCGGGCATGAGCTACCGCCTCTCCGCCGTGACAGTGCGGGCGGACAACAGCCCCCGGGGGTTGGCTGCCATCGGCCGGCTCTGGGAGGATGTGCAGAGCGGAAAGCTGCCCCTGCTCTTTGACAGCCAGGGCGTTTTCCAGCCGGGGCTCTCCCCCGTCTCCCGGTACGGCAATTACGAAAATGACCAGACCGGGGCCTACGACCTGACCATTTTGACTGTGACGGCGGACTTTTTCGCCCAGATGGAGGAAAAAGCCGCCAAGGGGCTCTACCGCAAATTTGAGGCCGCCGGAGAGGACCTGAACGCCTGCGCCCAGGCGGCCTGGGAGCAGGTGTGGGGAGACCCCTCCCTGAAGCGGGCCTTCGCCCAGGACTATGAATCCACTGTCCCGGCGGAGTACGCCAAGGACGGAAAATGTCACTGTTATCTCTATATCTCCGTGAAGGAGTGAGCCCCCATGGCCTTTGATTTCAAGAAGGAGTACAAAGAGTTCTATCTGCCCCCCGCCAAGCCGGGGCTGGTGGAGATCCCC
>CATKDV010000256.1:0-1112 GCA_949746985.1 uncultured Eubacteriales bacterium
CCGATCTCCTCCCCCGCCGGGGTCATGAGAGCCCTGGTACGGTGGCGGTCGTCCTTCACCATGCCGAAAACGGGGATATGAAGGCCCATGGCCTCCTCCACCCGCACCGCCACCTGGGCGTGCTCCTGGCCGCCGTCGATGAAGAGGACGTCGGGCAGGTCCTTGAATTTCTCGTCCCCGTCCAGATACCGCTGGAACCGCCGGGTGAGCACCTGCTCCATGGAGGCGTAGTCGTTGGGCATGTCCATATCCTTCAGCTTGAAACGGCGGTAGTCCCGCTTCAGGGGCTTGCCGTCCACATAGACCACCATGGAGGCCACGATGTCGTCAGCTCCCTGGTTGGAGATGTCGTAGGATTCGATGCGGCGGGGAGGCTCCATGTCCAGCGCCTTCCCCAGCAGCTCCAGAGTCTTGGACTGCCGCTCCTCCCGGGAGGTGGCCCGCTCCACCTCCTCCACCGCGTTCTTGTTTGCCAGCTTGATAAGGTCCATCTTGGCTCCCCGCCGGGGAGTCACCAGTTCCACCCGGTGTCCGCAGGCCTCGGACAGCAGGCGGGTGATGGGCACCTCGTCCTCCAGTTCACAGGGGAGCAATATCTGCTTGGGCAGCCGGGGACGGTTTACATAATATTGTCGGACCAGAGCGGAGACGGCCTCGCTCTCCTCCCCCTCCATAGGGATCTCGATCAGATCCATATCCTTGGCTGCCAAATCGCCCTCCACGTAGTGGAGAACCACGAAACAGCTTTTGGCTGTCCCCCGGTGATACCCCACCACGTCGGTATCCGCCAGGGAGCCGGCCACCACCTTCTGCCGCTTGCCCAGCAGTTCGATGGCGCGGATCTTGTCCCGCAGCTCGGCGGCCTTCTCAAAGCGCATCTCCTCGGCGGCAAGCTCCATCTCGGCGGTCAGGTCGGCCTTGACCTCCTTGAACTGGCCCTCCAGCAGGCGGACAGCCTGGTCCATGGCCTCCTTATGGTGGGCGGGGTCCATCTCAGGGCGGCAATAGCCGTCGCACAGGCCCATATGGTAGTTGAGGCAGGGCCGCTCCTTACCCACGTCCCGAGGGAATTTCTTCCGGCAGGAGGGCAGCTTCAGGGCCGAGCGGAGGGC
>CATKDV010000257.1:0-5553 GCA_949746985.1 uncultured Eubacteriales bacterium
CTCTGGGGGTGGACTGCTCGGGGCTTGTTTCCATGAGCTATCTTTTGAACGGGATCGTCATCTACCGGGACGCCTCCATCAAGGATGGCTTCCCCATCCACGCCATTGACCTGAAGGATATCGGCCCCGGCGACCTTATGTTTTTCCCCGGTCATGTGGCCATGTATATAGGGAACGGTCGGTACATCCACTCCACCGGCAGGGCCGGGGACGACGGGGTGACCTTCAACAGTCTGGACCCCGAAGCCCCCGACTTCCGGGCCGACCTGAAGGAAAAGCTCACCGGGGTGGGAAGCTATTTTTAAGGAAATCCCATAAAAAACGCCTGTACTCTTTCGAGCACAGGCGTTTTTCTTCCTATTTTTCTTACTTGCCCAACTTATCGGCGATCTCCTGACCGCAGAGGTAGCCGGAGACCATGCCCCAGCCGTTGTTGGCGCCGCCGTAGGTCACATAGGGCTTCTTCTCGGTAAAGAGAACGCCCATAGAGCCGGTGCCTACCGCATAGAGGCCCTCAATAACGCTCTCATCGCTCTCCCGCAGGACCTCCAGATGCTCGTTGATGTTCAGGCCGCCGCAGGTGTCATAGCAGTAAGAGGCCATGATGACGCCATAGTAGGGGCCGCCGTCCACCTTCTCCAGAAGCTCGGCGGGCTTGCCGAACTCGGCGTCTACCCCGCTGTCGCAGTAGCCGTTATAGTCACTGACCGTCTTAGCCAAGGTGGCGCTGTCCATCCCCAGCTTGGTAGCCAGCTCCTCAATGGTGTCGGCCTTCACCACCATGCCCGCCTTCTCAGCGGCCTCCATCACCTTATCCACATTGGGTACAGGAGTTCCCATCGGGATCTGATGGCCGGAACCCAAGAACGCGGCGGAGGGACCGGCGTTGTCCACCTTCAGGCCGTTAGCGGCGATGTCGTCCAACTGGCTCTGGCTCCAAATGCTGTAATAGTTGGGGCCGGCGATCCACGGATCGAGGAAGGACACGCCTGTCTCAGCCACAAAACGCTTGCCGTTCTTATCTACGGCCAAGGAGTTGGCGCTCCAGCCCAAGTTGGCGGGCAGATCGGCCTCCGTCCACCAAGCGGGGCGGCCCAAAACCTCGCCTACCTCGCCCTCAATGAAGTGCTGCTCAAACTGGGGATCGGCAGTGAGCCAAGTCTCCGTGCCGGAGTTGTGGACCTCGGGGGCCATGCTGTTGTTGTAGGTACCAGCGCCGATGGCCAGAGCGGCCTCAAACATCTTGCCGTCGTTCTGGAGGGAACCGACCTGCTTCCACTGTCCCTTGATGGGGAAGTAGGTCTCCTCCAGCATCTCCTCCACTAACTCAGGGTTGCCCGCATAACCGCCGCAGGCGATGACCACCGCTTTGGCGTTGATGGTGTACTCGGTGCCGTCCACCAGATCCCGGGCCTTGGCGCCCACCACATTGCCGTTGGCGTCGGTGAGAAGCTCATAGCCCTCGGTCTCCAGCATATATTCGCCGCCCGCTTCCACGAAATCTTCATAAATACCGTCAAAGTAGGTGCCGATCTCCGCCTTGTTGTACATAATGTCATTGGGCAGCCACTGGTACTTGGTATCGTACACATCGCTGGGGGTAAAGCCCCGGAGAGGCTCGGCAAACTGGAAGCCGTGGTCATAGACCAGCCAGTCCAGCACTTGGCCCGATTCATAGATCATCCGGTGGATGACCTCCTCCTTGCCGTCGCCCTCATCGTACTCTACCCAAGCGTTATACATCACGTCGGCGTCGGTGTAGTCCTTGCCGCCGTTATGCTCCTCTTGGAACTTGGGAGGATTGACGAAGAGGCCCTCAGACGTGATGGAGGAGGTTCCGCCGTATTTACCGGCCTTATCGATGGCCAGCACCTTCAGGCCCCGCTCCGCAGCGGACATGGCGGCGGTGGTGCCGGAACCGCCCATACCAATGACCAGCACCTCGGTGTCGATGGTCTCACTGCCGCCCTTTTTCTCGGGAGCCACTTGGAAGCTCTTAATGGCGCTGGCATCACTGCCGCCGGCCTTCAGTGCCTCGGTCAAGGCGGTGGTAGTGGCCATCTTGATGGCGTTGGAGGAGGCGGTAGCGCCGGTGATGGCGTCAATGCTCACCGACTGATGCTCCAAAATTCTGGGGATCAGCTTATCAATGGCGGCCTGAAGGATGGTGGGAGTATCGGAGGTATTCACCTTATCCACGTCGATGGACAGGATCTCCGTCTCAGAGACCTCCACCGTCACATTGAGTCCATCCCGCGCCCGGTAGCTCTCCGCGTAAGCGGTATACTTGCCGGGGGCCATCTTCACGCCGGCGTCGGCGCTCTCGCCCTTGGCCTGCGCGATGCAATCGGCGGCGGCGGTGCGGACGGCGGTGCTGGTCATGGTGGCGCCGGACACACCGTCTACCTCGGCGCTCTGGGCGTCCATGATCTGCTGAGGCATATCGGCCACAGCATTGCTGCCAATGCCTTCGGTCTCCTCGTCACCCACGATCTTTACTTCCGTGATCTTTTCCGCGTCAAAGGTCATCTCCACGGTGACCGCGCCGCCAAAGCCTTGGGCCTCAGCCTTGTATGTACCGGGGGTATAGATCCCCGCCTCCGGTGTGGTGGCTTCCGGCTCCTTGCTCTGGCAGCCTGCCGCTGAAACGGCCAAAGCCAGTGCAAGAGACATCGCCGCAAAACGCTTGCTCTTGGTTTTCATTCTCATTTCTCCTTTCCAATAAGTGTAGTTCACTGAACTACGTTCACTCAAATTATATTCAATCGAAACCTTATTGTCAATATCTAAACGTCAAAATTATCACATAAAAAAGGAGCCGCCCTTGGGGCAGCTCCTCCCTTTCCATTTTTCTCTGTTTTCAGTCCACCAGCAGCTCCAGCAGCCGTCCCAGATGCTTGCACCCATATGGTTTTAGATCGATGCTCTCATGGTTGAGGAACCATGTGATCAAAATACCGTTGATGGTGACGGAAAAGACCTCGAAAAATTCCTCGTCTTCCATCGCCTTGGAAGAAAATTCTCCCGTCCTTCGGCCGTGGGCTAAGACCTTTCCCAAGAACTCCCGCTGAAGGTGGACTCCCGCCTCATCGTCGCCCACATTGTCCTCCAGCTGGCCCAGCATCAGGGACTTGGATAGGGCAAGTCCGCTGTCCTCGATGCGTTCCATATACTTCTCCACAAAGTCGAGATAAAGCTGCCGGGCGCTCCTGGCCCCATCCAACTGGCAGGCCGTACTCAAATATTCATTGTGCTCCCGGTCCATCAGCACGATAATATCCCGCTTGGCCCCAAAATATTGGTAGAAAGTCCCCACCGACACCCCGCACTCCTTGCAGATCCGGCTGATGGTCACGTTCCGGTAGCCCTCTTTGGCAATGAGCTCCATGGAGGTCCGCAGCAGCTTTTCCCGGGTCTCCTGGGCCTGAATATCCCGGCTGGTGAGTTTTTCCTTCATATGGCTCCCCTCTTTCCCCGTTCCCCGGGCGTTACTCTTTCAGCAGTTGTTCCACCATCCGGACCGCGTCATAGACCATCCGGTCACAGTGGGGCTTCCGCTCCTCCCCCCGGTCCGCGGCGGCCTTCAACAGCTCGGCGCAGGCCAAGGCTCCGTTTTTCTCCCGAAAGCGGCGGAGCAGCTCGGGTCCCGCCTGGTTATCCTGCTCCGCCAGCCCCAGCACCGCCAGAGCTCCTGCCACCGCGCCGCAGGTCGAGCCATGGCGCATCCCCGCATTGAGAAAGGTCCCCGCCCGCATGGCGGCGTCGGGGTCCAGGCCGTATTCCTCACAAAAGGGCAGCAAAACCGCCTGAAAGCAGTTATAGTGGACCCCCTCGTCCTCCCGAAGGGTCTTTGCTTTTTCCAGATATGTCATCGGTAAGTTCCTCTCTTTCTCCAGTCTAATTAAAGATATCTCCGTCCTCGGCGAAGAGCCGCCGGACCTTTTCCCTGACCCCCCTGTGCCCGGGGGCAGACAGATTCGGGTCCGCCCGCAGCAGCTCCTCCGCCGCGTCCTGGGCCTCCTTCAAAACCCGGGTGTCCCCCGCCAGGTCGGCGGCCTGCAGGGTGGGCAGACCGTGCTGGCGCTGGCCGAAGAAGTCGCCGGGGCCGCGGAGCTCCAGGTCCTTCTCCGCGATCTTGAAGCCGTCGGTGGTTTTGGTAAAGTATCTGAGCCGCTCCAGGGTTTCGGAGGAGCGGTTGGCCGTCACCAGCACGCAGTAGGACTGCCACTGGCCCCGGCCCACTCTCCCCCGAAGCTGGTGAAGCTGGGAGAGGCCGAACCGCTCGGCGTTCTCGATGACCATCAGGCTGGCGTTGGGCACGTCCACCCCCACCTCCACCACGGTGGTGGATACCAGCACGTCGATCTCCCCCCGGGAGAAGGCGGCCATCACCGATTCCTTGTCCCTGCTCTTCAATTTCCCGTGGACAAAGGCCACCCGCAGATCGGAAAAGACCTGCTCAGAGAGGGTCTTAGCGTAGGCGGTCACCGCCTTCAGATCGCTCCCCTCTCCCTCCTCCACGGCAGGGCAGATAATATAGACCTGGCGGCCCTGGGCCGCATTTTTGCGGATAAAATTGTACATTCTGGCCCGCTTATCCTCCCCCACCAGATAGGTCTCCACAGGGGTCCGTCCGGGGGGCAGCTCGTCGATAATGGTCACGTCCAGGTCCCCATAGATGAGCAGGGCCAACGTCCGGGGGATGGGGGTAGCCGACATGACCAGCACATGGGGGGGCGTTTTCGCCTTGGAGCTGAGGGCGGAGCGCTGGGCAACCCCGAAACGGTGCTGCTCGTCGGTGATGACCAGCCCCAGATCGGCGTACTCCACCCCCTCCGAGAGAAGGGCGTGGGTCCCCACAATAAGGTGGATGTCCCCCCGGGCCAGGGCGGTGCGGACCGATCTCTTCTCGGCGGCCCTCATGCTCCCGGTGAGAAGACCCACCACGATCCGGGCCGGAGCCAGAAGCCTGGTCAGGGTCTCGAAATGCTGGTGGGCCAGGATCTCCGTGGGGGCCATCATGGCGGTCTGGGCTCCCGCGGCGTGGGCGGTCCAGGCGGCATAGGCCGCCACCGCCGTCTTGCCCGATCCCACATCCCCCTGAATCAGGCGGTTCATGGGCTTTCCCGAGACAAGGTCGGCAGAGATCTCCTCCATGGCCCTCCTCTGGGCCCCTGTGGGAGCGAAAGGAAGGAGGGGCAGAAACTCCGCCGTCTCCCGCCGAGGAAAGGGCCTCCCCTCCGCCCCTGTCCGCCGTCTCCGCAGAAAGGACATGCCGCAGGAGAGAAAAAACAGCTCCTCAAAGACCAGGCGGCGCCTGGCAATGGCCAGGGCCTCCGTATCGGCGGGGAAGTGGACGTTCCGGCAGGCGTACTCCATGGCGCACAGCTCATGGGAAAGGCGGATATCCTCCGGGAGCTGGTCGGGGACCAGGGCGGCACATTCCTCCACGCCGGGCAGGGCCAGCCCTGCCAGCAGGTTATTGCTCACCCCGGCAGTGAGGGGATAAACCGGCATGATACGCCCGGTGAACCGGGTCTTGTCCTCCCGCTC
>CATKDV010000258.1:0-2948 GCA_949746985.1 uncultured Eubacteriales bacterium
CGGAGAAAGGGAAGCGAAAATTGCCGGAAAACCGCACTTTTCTTTTCCAGGGCCTTTTTGCGCCCTTTTTACCTAAAAACCCCCGGCGGATTACCGCCGGGGGTTTTCTGTTATTCTGCCGCCGTCACTGCGCCCGTCACACCATCCACGATAAAATGCCAGGTGTCCGTCTCAATGAACCAGGCGGGGGTCAGGGTCGCGGTGACCGAACCGCTGAGAAGATAGCCGGGGTACATCCGGGTGATCTGGGAGCAGACATAGCCCTCGCCCCGGCTCAGCTCCTCCAAAAGGCGGGTCAGGGCGGTAGCGGCGGTGATGGTCTCCTCGGCGGGAAGGCTCTCCTCCTCCCCCCTCAAAAGGCGGAGGGTCAGGGTGGCGGGGCCTTGGTCCCGGAGGGTCAGAAGAGCGGTCTCGCCAGGGACAGGCACGCCGTTCCAAAGTTGGACGTAAGTGACGGCAGCACTCCCGGCCGTCCCGGTACGCCCGGTCTCCTCCAGGGTCACGCCCAGCCGGGAGAGCCGGTCCAAAATGTCGCTTTCTGCGAGAGTACCGCCAGGGGAAAACTCCACCGTCAGCTCCCCGGTGGAGGCATAGGCCGCCGTGCCGTCCTCCCCGGTGTAAAAGGTCCGGCTCCCCTGACTCTGGGTCCCGGACACCGCCCCCACCAGAATGGCGGCCTCGGCCTCCCCGAGGGGGGAGAGGGACACCCGGCGGGGAGCCAGGGCCAAGGCCCCGGGGATCTCCTCGGGCAGATAGGTCACGTCGTTCCGGGCCAGAATGGCGATCATCCGCTCCCGGGTCTCCCGCTCGTCCCGGCGGCTGCGCCACTCCCGCAGACCCACCTGGGCCAGAAGGAAGGCGTTGACCACCACCAGCAGCAATATGATAATATTTTTGATCTTAGACCAGCGCATGGCGGGCCTCCTTAGAGTAAAGAGTGGGCGGGAGTCTGCCTTACTCCTCCGCGATCCATCCGGCGCTCAGAAGATCGGCGCCCCTGTCGCTGTAGCGCAGAGTCAGCCGCTTACCGCCGTCCCGGTATACCTCAGCGCCCATGGCCGCGGCAGCCAGCCGCTGGCCAGGGAGGAGAGTCGTCTCGCCGGTGGGAACGTAGGAGCGCAGGCGCAGGATAAAGTCGCTGATCTGGTCTTCGTCCACAGTGAAGCTGGCGGTCCAGCCTTCGGCCCCAGCGCTCAGGGGGATCCCTCCCAAGCGGCTGTGGAAGGTCAGAAGCCAGCCCTCCTCCCGTTCCTCCGCCCCGGTGAGAACAAAGGTGGTGGTCTCCCCCTTCCAGGGAGCGGCGGCCCGGTTCAAAAGGGTCCAGGCCGCTGTGGCGGCCTCCTCCACGGTGAGGCGGCCTGTCTGGGATGGGACAGGGTAGCGGGGCTCCTCCCCTGCGTGAAAGACCACCGAGCCGTCGGAGCTGACCCGAAGGCGGTCGCCGCTCTCATTGATGGCAAGGCCACCCGCCGCCTCGTAGGCGGAGCCGACCCCGGACTGGAAACCCAGGGCGGTGAGGAGTTGTTCCAGAGCCTCCTGATCCCCTGCCAGGTCGGGGACGGTGACGGTATAGGCTCCGGGTTGGGGCGCTGTCATAGGCACCAGCACATCGGGGTCGATGGAAGCGTAGGCCCGGTCGGTCAGGGCCAGGGCATAGGCAAAGGCGGCGCCATTGGGATTGAAGCTTTCCAGGATGCTGTCCATATGATTCTCATAGGCGACTTGGGTGGAGGCCCGGTAGTAATGGTCCCCATCCCGCCAGCACAGCCAGACCTGGCTGCCGTCCCAGCTCAGGAGCAGAGCCTGAGCCCGGCCCTCCAGACTTTCCGCCCCCTGGCCCAGCCAGGCGGACATAACGGCGAGGGGAGGGGCGCCCTGGAAGGCGCAGTATACGCCAGGGGCCTCCAAAAGCCCCTGCCACTGGCGGCGGGAGATCTCCCCCGGGGTCCCGGCGGAGGCGAAGGCCTCTCCCAGCAGGGGAGAGAGCTGGTCAAAGGTCCGGTCCACCTGATCGGCGTCGTAGACCGCGCCATAGAGACCCATGCTGTTTCGGGCAGTGATACCGTATGGCTCTACCCCCTCCTTGGGTTGACGGGCCACAGGCTCCACCGCCGGAGAGGGGGGGCTGACCCAACCCCGGAGCTGGGTGAAAAGCGGGGTCTGCCAAGCCAGAAACAGGGCCGAACAGGTCAGGGCCACAATGAGAATGTCTTTGCCGATCTCGATCAAACGCCGCCGCCCGGTAGGCTTGGCCACCGGGGGGGACTGCTTACGTCTGGGCATGGTCAGGGCCCTCCACAGGCAGCTCCACCCGAATGGTCAGGCCGGGATCCGGCTTGTCCACAATGGAAATGCTGCCCTGGTGCTGGTCTACGATCTCCTTGGCGATGGAAAGACCCAGGCCGGTGCCTCCCGATTCCCGGGAGCGGGCCTTATCCACCCGGTAGAACCGTTCAAAAATGCGGTCCCGGTCAGCCTTGGGGATGCCGATGCCGTTATCGCTGACCTCCAGCCACACCCGGTCTTTGTCAGAGCCGGCGGTGATGGCGATCTTTCCCCCGTCGGGGGTATATTTGATGGAGTTGGACACCACGTTCATCATCACCTGGGTGATCCGTTCCCGGTCGGCCGTCACCTTGGGGAGGCGGTTGGGCAGCTCCACCGTGAGGGTGTGGCCGTGGCGCTCAGCCTCCAGGCGGTTGGCGTTGACCATGGTTTCAATGGCCTCGGCAAAGGAGAAGGTGGTCAGGTTCAGCTCGCTCTTGCCCGAGTCGAACCGGGACAGGGTGAGCAGGTCCTGGACGATATGAGCCATCCGCTCGGACTCGCTGAGGATCACATTGAGAAAACTGCGCTCCATATCTGGGGGCAGGCTCCCGGCGGAGTCCACCAGGGTCTCGGCGTAGGAGTGGATATTGGTCAGAGGGGTGCGCAGCTCGTGGGAGACG
>CATKDV010000259.1:0-2722 GCA_949746985.1 uncultured Eubacteriales bacterium
CGCCATCTCTTTCCGGCCCCGCTCTGGGGCTGGGCCCTCTGCGGTCCGGCGGGCGCGCCGCCGTAGGTGTAAGACCGCTGGGCGGCGCCCTGCCCAGCCTTAGCCGCCCCGGCCGGGGCGGCTCCGAAGGAGGCGGGACCCTGGGTCGTTCTCTGGCCCTGATATCCGCTCTGGGCGGCCTGGGGAGGGGGAGTCTGCCGCCGCTGCTGGTCCTGAGAGAACCGGTCGTAGCCCTGCCGCAGGTCCTGCTGGAGCCTGTCGGTGGGGATGACCACCCCGCCCAGATTCAGGAAAAGAAGGACCATCCCCACCGGCCAAAAAAGGATAAATCCCAGAACGATGGCCCACCAGGGGATATTGGATTCTTGTTTGTTGGACATACCGAGCCTCCTGCTGTAATGAATGAAATCCGCGCAAATCCATACTCTACTTACTATACAACGATTCTCACCGATTGTAAAGAAAAAACCATTCCGGAAAATTCAGGATATAACCGTTCTGTTCTTGATTTTTGTGGGGGAAACCCGTATAATAGCACCATATCTTGTGTTGCCTGCCAATGTGGACTTTCTTGGAGTGATGATAGATGGAAGAACAAAACAACAGCAAGCGTGTCCCTGAGGACTCCGACCGGAAAAGAAGGATAGCCGCCCTCATCGCCGTGGGGGCGGCGGCCGTCCTGCTCCTGGGGGGCTATGTGGGTCTGTGCGCATACGCCGGGAACGGCGGGGGCCGGATGGCCCCCAACACCCTCATCGGCGGGGTGGAGGTGGGGAGCCTGCCTGTGGAGGAGGCCGTCTCCACCCTGGACGCCGCCCTCCAGCAGCGGCTTTCTGCCCTGGAGGTGGATTTCTACTGCCAGGGGAACCGGTACAGCGTTCCCGGAACGGAGTTCTCCTATGACGCAGAGGGGCTGGTGAAAAGCGTATCCCCCGGGGAAGTGCCCTTCCTGGCCCGGGGCGTCCGCTTTTTGGGGGGGATGCTGGGCCGGAACGGGACCCCGGTGTCCCTGACCCTGGACCATCTGCCCGGAGAGGTGAAACGGGCCGCCCTGGAGTGCGGGGACAAGGACGCCCAGACCTCGTGGGACATCCGGGATACCGCCGTGGTGTTCACCAAGGGCCGGACAGGCCGGAGCGTGGATACGGCGGGGCTTCTTCCCGCCCTCACCCAGTGGGCGGACCGGCTTCTCAACGGCTTTGGGGAGGGGGGAGATCCCCCCACGGCCGATATCACCATAGCCCCCCCTGCCGAGCCTGATTTTGAGGCCATCCGCCAAGAGCTTTACGCCGAGGTGGCCGAGGCCTATCTGGACCGGGAGACCCTGGAGATCGTCCCCTCAATAACGGGGAAGGACCTGGACGTGGAGGCGGCCCAGTCCGCCTTGGACCGGGCGGAGGAGGGCCAGAGCTTCCGGGTAGAGCTGGCCGTTACCGAGCCGGAAATTACCACCGAGGCCCTGCGTGAGATGCTGTTCCGGGATGTGCTGGGAGAGGCCACCACCCGGGTCACAGGCACGGCTGACCGGAAGATGAACGTGGGGGTGGCGGCGGAGTTTATCAACGGGACCGTCCTGTTCCCCGGGGAGGAATTCTCCTTCAATCAGAAGTGCAGCCCTTATACCGAGGCCAATGGCTACGGAAAAGCTACCGCTTACGTCAACGGCCTGAGCAAGGACACGGTGGCGGGGGGGATCTGTCAGGCCAGCTCCACCCTCTATTGGGCCAGCCTCATGGCCAATCTGGAGACGGTGGAGCGGTACGCCCACCGCTACGAGCCCAGCTATGTACGGGGGGGCCTGGACGCCACGGTCTACGGCGACTATGGCGAGGAGGGGAGCCTGGACTTCCGTTTCAAAAACAATACCCAGTATCCCATCAAGATCGAGGTCTCCATGGACAGTAAGAACTATATCCTTGTGACCATCCGGGGTACCGACGTCACCGGGATCCACGGGCAGCCATACTCCACCAACCGGGAGGTGACCAAGCCCTACGAGACCATCTACCAGGCCGATGCCTCCATCCCCCAGGGCACCACCCAGAAGGACCCGGAGCGGACAGGCTACGACGCCGTCACCATCGACACCTACCAGAAGCTGGTGGACGCCGACGGTAAAGTGGTGTCGGAGGAGCTGCTCTACCAGACCAAATATAAACTCCGCAACGAAATCATCCTCTTTAACCCCGCCGACCTGGAGCTGTGGGGCATCGACCCCTTCACCGGCATCCGGACCGAGCCTACCCCGGCCCCGGAGGAGCCGGTGGAGAGCGGAGATCCGTCCGCAAGCCCCTCCCCGGCGGAGAGCGGCGCTCCGGTCGACACTCCCGATCCTATCCTGCCTCCGGATATGGGCGGAGACCCCATCCTTCCGCCGGGTGAGGAGACTCCGCCCCCGGCGGAGGGCAGTGTCCCCCCCGCCCTGCCCATGATCCCGCCCCCAGGCACCATTGTGGTGGGGCAGTAAAGCCGCAAAGGAGAGAAAGAGAATGAGCTTTCAGGGTTTTGACCCCGCGGTGGTGGATTTTATGTGGGGCCTTCGTTTCAACAACTCCCGGGAGTGGTTCGAGCCCCGGAAAGCGGAGTATAAAGCGGTGTTTGAGACCCCCATGAAGGAGCTGAACCGGGACCTCTACGCCGCCTTCTCGGACAAGCATCAGGACCTGACCCTGGTGAGCCGGGTCAGCCGGATCTACCGGGACGCCAGAAGGCTTTTTGGCCG
>CATKDV010000260.1:0-1294 GCA_949746985.1 uncultured Eubacteriales bacterium
CCTGGCCACTGGCGGTGTGGGCAGCAATGTGGCGCTTATCAACGAGTATAACGAGTGGTATCCCACCCTGCCCGATGACTTTGCCAGCGACAATAGCGCCGGCGTTACCGGCGATGGTCTGTTGATGGCCCGGACTGCCGGCGCCGAGCTGATCGACATGGAGAAGGTCCAGATGTTCGTTCACGGCACCTCTTACTACACGGGAGTCAATCCCTATGTGTGCGCCTATACCAACATGATGGTGAACGGCGAGGGGAAGCGCTTTGTAAATGAGTGTGCGGATGACCGGACCCTGGCCGCTGCAATGATCGGCGCGGGGGAGAGCTATCTTCTCTCCGACGCCGGCAGCACCACGATCACCGACGGAAAGACCGCCAACGGTGTGGATGTGGAGGAACTGATCTCCAGAGGCCTTCTTTTCCGCGCGGACAGCATCGAGGAGCTGGCGGAGAAGATCGGCGCCGACCCCGCCGTCCTGAGCGCATCTGTAAAGAGCTTCAACGCCATATGTGATGCGCAAAAGGATGAAGAGTTTGGACGCGCCAAGTTTATCGGGAGCGAAAAGCTTACCACCGCGCCCTTCTACGCCACCCTCACCCGTCCGGCAGAGCACCACTCCATGGGCGGCGTACACGTGGATACCGATATGCGTGTGCTGACCGCTGGGGGCGCCCCGCTGCCCGGCCTGTATGCGGCCGGCGAGATCTGCAGCGGCCTCAACGGAGAGGACCGCATCAGCGGCAATGCCATTCTGGAGGCCCTGTGCGGAGGTATGATCGCCGGCAGGAGTGTGGTCGGGGACAAATAAGGAAGAGACTGAGGAGAGCGTTTCAAGGGGACTCCACCCAAGGAATAAAATGTTTACATTCTCCTTACACCAGTGGGGGCGGCGGAAAAACTTCCGCCGCCCCCGCTGAATATAGAAACGGGAACATAGTTAAATAAATGTCAAACACTGTATTGCGTATTTAAGTTGGGTATGCTATGATGGGTACAGGAACCAAACCCGCCCGGGAGGGGCGAATTATTTGAAGGAGGTCATACCCATGGGATTTTTGACAGGGAAGACGGCCATCATCACCGGCGCGGGCCGGGCTGTCCTCAGCGACGGTAAGAGCTGCGGCTCCATCGGCTACGGCATCGCCACCGCCTACGCCAAGGAGGGGGCCAATATCGTCATCACTGGCCGGAACGGGAAGAAGCTGGAGGACGCCAAGGAGGAGCTGGAGCGGCTCTACGGGGTGAAGGTCCTCACCGTCCAGGCCGACGTCTCCGCCGGCACCGATAACAAGGC
>CATKDV010000261.1:0-2568 GCA_949746985.1 uncultured Eubacteriales bacterium
CGACGCCATCTGCGAAAGCCTCACCCGGGCGCTGGACACCCAGGAGCTGGACCCGCTAATCCTCATTCCGGTATTCATCCACGACTTTCTCTGCATTCACCCCTTCAACGATGGCAACGGCCGCATGAGCCGGCTGCTGACCACGCTTTTGCTTTATCGAAGCGGCTATGTGGTGGGAAAGTATATTTCTCTGGAGAGCAAGATTGCCAAGAATAAGGACCTCTACTACGACGCTTTGGAGCAGTGCCAGCAGGGCTGGCATGAAGGCAAGGAGGACCCCACCCCGTTCATCAAGTATCTCCTGAGCACCATCCTGGCCGCCTACCGGGAGTTCGAGGAGCGGGTGGAGCTGGTGGGAGAAAAGCTCCCCGCTCTTGAGGTCGTCCGTAGAGCCGCTTATGGCAAGGTCGGGAAGATCACCAAGAGTGATCTAATGGAGCTATGCCCCACCCTGAGCAAGTCCTCCGTGGAGGCTTCCATTAAAAAACTTGTGGCACAAGGGTATCTGGTGATGCACGGTAAAGGGCCAGCCACCTTCTATACCCGGAACGATAACTAATACTAACCCCTGGACTTCATTGAGTGAAGTTCAGGGGTTTTATCTTTAAGTGCGTTTTAATCATTATTTTTTGATTTTTTCTGACTTAACTGCCAATTTACCCCTCGACCACAAGGCTTATCAAAGCCGCATAGCCATACCGCTAACGCCCCACCCACCTCCGAAGGGGCCATCCAGATCGCCATGGAGGAGCTGCCCATCACCCTCCACGGCGCCCGGGTGCTCGTCATCGGAGCGGGCCGGCTGGGAAAGGTCCTTTGTCAGCAACTCAAGGGTCTGGGCGCCGGAGTGAGCCTTGCCGCCCGGAAGTTTTCCGACCTGGCTTGGGCTCAGGTCTGGGGCTGCGGGGCCGAGCGGTCCGACCAGCTTTCAGGCTGGCTGTGCTCCTATGACCTCATCATCAACACCGTCCCAGTTCCCATTCTGGGCCGGGAGGAGCTCTCCGACCTGAAACCGGGCTGCCTCGTCATCGACCTGGCCTCCAAGCCGGGCGGGGTGGACTTTTCCGCCGCCTCCGACCTGGGGGTGAAGGTCATCTGGGCCCTCTCCCTCCCCGGCAAGACCGCCCCCGTCACCGCGGGTCTCGCTATCAAGGCCGCCATCTATAACATATTGACCGAGTTAGGAGTATGACTATGAATGAAGCTCCCTGCCGCGTCGGCTTTGCCTTCTGCGGCTCCTTCTGTACATTTTCCACCGCCATGTCCGCTCTGGAGGCGGTAAAGGCCCGCTTCGGGGACGTGACCCCCATCGTCTCGGAGAACTCCGCCGCCCTGGACACCCGCTTCGGCGAGGCCCACAACTGGCTGCGGGAGATGGAGCGGATCTGCGACAAGCGGGTCATCGACACCCTCCCCAAGGCCGAACCCATCGGCCCCAAAAAGCTGCTGGACGCCCTGGTCATCTGCCCCTGCACGGGCAACACCCTGGCCAAGCTGGCCACAGGGGTGGCCGATACCACCGTCACCCTGGCGGCCAAAGCCCATCTCCGCAACGGCCGGCCCCTGATCCTGGCCGTCTCCACCAACGACGCCCTGGCGGGAGCCGCCAAAAACATCGGGGCCCTGCTGGATAAAAAGCACGTCTACTTCGTCCCCTTCCGCCAGGATGATCCGGTGGGAAAGCCCACCTCCCTGGTGGCAGACTTCTCCCTGGTGGCCGACACGGTCTCCGCCGCTCTGGAGGGCCGTCAGCTCCAGCCCCTGGTGCTGGGTCCCAAGGAATAAATACAAAAACCGGGCCGCAGCAGCGGCCCGGTTTTCCGTCTCATTTCAGATTCCGGAGATGGAGATAAACTGTATTTTTACTGATCCTTAGCGCCTGGGCCGCCTTCGCTACCCCGTCCTTCAGATTGAAGATCCCCTTGGCCTCCAGCCGGCGGACCATCTCCTTATTCTTGTTGGACGCCGTAACGGTCTCGTCGGCCTCCACCTGCCGGCGCACCTCGGCCACCGCGTTGCCGATGAGCTCGTCCACGTTGTCGGTAAAGGTCTCGGCGTGCTGCTCCCCCCCCTCGGTGGGCAGGGGAACAAAATCCCCGATCACCTGGCGGAAGGGGGTATTCAGATAGAAGTTCATACACAGCAGCCCGATGATCCGGCCCCCCTCCCCCAAAACGGGGATGGTGGAGCTTTTCAGGGGCTCCCCCCGCCGGTTCTGGGTGAAGTAGGTGATTGCCTTTGGCTCCCCCCCCTGGGAACGGATCTTCTCCAGCATGGAAAGGGCCAGATCGGTGATAGGGGCTCCCTCCACCCGGCTGGTGTGGTAGCCGTTGACGATCTTGATCACCGAGTGGTCATAATCCTCCAGGCTGTGGAGCACCATCTCATACCCCTCCCCGAAATAGGAGGAAAACCCGTCCAGTACGGCCTTATAGGACTCCAATATGGCCCGGTCCACCGGGGTCAACGCCATCTGTTCGCTCATACTTCACCTCCCATTGGGCTGTTATTTCTTTCATATTATAGAATATATTTCCGTGAAAGGCAAGAAAAAGACGCTCCCCGTCC
>CATKDV010000262.1:0-14167 GCA_949746985.1 uncultured Eubacteriales bacterium
ATAGACCACCCCCACCTTCTCCCGAAGCTGGTTGATGAAGATGACGATACAGTTGGTTTTGGAGATGACGCCAGCCAGCTTCCGGAGGGCCTGGGACATGAGCCGGGCCAGCAGACCCACATGGGCGTCGCCCATGTCGCCCTCGATCTCAGCTCTCGGGGTGAGGGCGGCCACCGAGTCCACCACCACCACGTCAATGGCTCCGGAGCGGACCAGGGCCTCGCAGATCTCCAGGCCCTGCTCGCCGGTGTCGGGCTGGGAGATGAGCATGGAGTCGATATCCACCCCCAAAGCGCTGGCATAAACGGGATCCAGAGCGTGTTCGGCGTCGATGTAGGCCACCTCGCCCCCCCGCTTCTGGGCCTGAGCCACGATATGGAGGGCCAGAGTGGTCTTACCGGAGGATTCCGGACCGTAGATCTCGATGATCCGCCCCTTGGGGACGCCGCCGATACCCAAAGCCAGGTCCAGGGCCAGAGATCCAGTGGGGATGGCCTCCACCACCACATGCGTGTTTTCACCCAGACGCATCACCGCTCCCTTGCCGAAATCCTTCTCGATCTGAGCCAAGGCGGTATCCAGAGCCTTCTTCTTATCGGCGGCCTGACCGGGCTGGGTAATGGGGTTTTTTTTCTTCTCTGCCATGTTCTTTCTCCTCTCCTGCGGGGCCTGTCCCGCCATGCTTTCCTTTGCTTGTAAAAACGGACCTTCTTTTCCGCCGTCCAGACAACGGTCTTTTGGACGGGGCATCCCGCCGGTACTTACGGGTAAAGTCTACCAGATCATCTGTCCCATAACTCGGACTTTTACTCGTTGATCGCTCCCGAAACCACCCGCCAGATCCCCTGGGTATCCTGGAAGGAATGGACATCCTCAAATCCATTTTGACTCAGCAGGGCCTTCACATCTGAAGCCTGTCCTGCGCCCACCTCAAAAATCAGACAGCCGCCCAGGCGGAGGGCCCCCTTCCACTTGGAGCAAACGGTACGGTAAAATTCAAGTCCATCCTCTCCCCCGTCCAGGGCCTTATGAGGTTCATAATCCTTCACCGAGGACTCCAGGGTCGGAATATCCGCAGTGGGGATATAGGGCGGATTACAGGCGATCACATCAAAATCCCACAGGGCGGGCAACGGGGGCAGTTTTGCATCGGCGAACGCACAAATGACCCGGTCGCTAAGCTCACAGCGACGGATATTCTGGCGGCAGACCCGGAGGGCTCCCTCCGAATAGTCGGCCAACACCACCCGGCATTCAGGAACGTTGGCGGCCACTGCAAGGCCTACACAGCCGCTGCCGGCACACAGGTCCAACACCCGGCAGCCCTCCCCGGCGGCCCGGGCTGCCAGGATAGCCCGCTCTGCTAATACCTCCGTGTCCATCCTGGGGATCAGCACCTCCCGATCCACATCCAGGGTCAGGCCATAGAATTCCCACTCTCCGATAATGTACGCCACCGGCTCTCCCGCCAGACGGCGGGCGGTCAGCTCTGCCACCGTCTTTTCCACCTGGTCAGAGGCGTAGAGGCCCATATCCCGATAAAACTCCTCTCGGCCCTTGCCTGCCGCATAGCAGACAAGCTCTCTGGCCTCCAACTGAGCGGCGGGGATCCCCGCCGCTTTCAGCTTGCGGCGAATATCCAAATATAGATTGTTATATGTGGTCGCCAAGGGACTCACCTCCCGGGGTGGATATTTTCAAAAAGGGTCTCCCTTTACCAGCGGTCCGCCCCTTCTCTTTGGGGCAGCACCTCGGTGAGGGCCCGGATCCCCACTTCGATCATACTGTCATCCGGCTCAAAGGTAGTCCAGCGTTGGATGGCCATACCAGGGGCTCGGACCAGACGGCAAAAGGCCCCGTCATGGCCGCCCACGAAGCGGTTAAACTCGTAAGTGATACTGACAATGAAGGGCAGCATCGCAAGGTGGGCTCCCATACGCAGGAGAGTATTTTCCACCTCCACAAGGGAAAACACCACACTGGACAGGAGGATAGACGCCACGATGACTACAAAAAGGAAACTGGTCCCACAGCGCGGGTGGTGCTTGGGCTGCTTGCGGACATTCTCCACCGTCAGGGGAAGGCCCGCCTCATAGCAAAAGATGGTCTTATGCTCTGCTCCGTGGTACTGAAAGGTACGGTGAATATCCTTCATCCGGGAGCAGAGGATCAGATAAAGGAGAAAGATGACTATCTTCAGGATCCCCTCGATCAGATTCCGCCCCCAATCAGGGCAGCCGGGAAAGAGCCGGACCACTCCCCCGCCCAGAGCGGTGGGCAGAAGAATAAATAGCCCCACTGAAAAAGCCATCCCCATCACCACCGCCAGGGTGATAACAAGTCTGGTAAGCTTCTCGCTGCCCAGTTTTTCATCCAGCCATTTTTCAAATTTGGAGGGTTCCTCCTCCCCTTCCTCATCCTCCGGGTAAAACTCCGCCGAGTACATCAGAGCCGTAACTCCGTTATACATGGAGGAGCCAAAATTCACCACGCCCCGGATCAGGGGCAGTCCCACAATGGGGTACTTGTCTTTCAGCGCCTTCCGGGGTTCGGTCTTGATCTCCAGCTCCCCGTCCGGCTTACGGACCACAATGGACTTTTTATCCGGCCCCATCATCAAGATCCCCTCTATAAGGGCCTGTCCGCCGATCATAGTCTTAAAGCCGCTTGCGGCCAAAAAAAGCAGTCGTTTCAGCATGAGGGTTCTCCTTTTGAGCGTCCCATAAGAGGGACGCCGCATTCTTATTGTAACAGACCCAACTCCCTTTTTCAAGGGAGTTGGATCAAAAATTAGAACTTATGTTCCACTTCCGGATGCCGTACCCTCTGGAAGACGGATCGCAACGATACATCCGCCGCCCTCGGCGTTGCCAATGATCAACTCTCCCTCGTGGCGGGAGACGATCTCCTCGCAGACTGCAAGGCCGATCCCGGAGCCCCGGGCTTTGGAGGAACCTTTGTAGAATTTTGTCTTGATAAGAGGCAGCTCGTCACTGGGGATGCCGGGGCCGTAATCCCGGATGGTGATCACCACCCAGCCCTCCTCCTGCCGGATGGCGCAGTCAATGCGTCCGCCGCTGCCGCCGTGCTTGGCAGCGTTATCCAAAAGGTTGGAAAAGACCTGCCGCAGCCGCTCCGGGTCGGCGTTCACAGGGGGAAATTCCTCCTCGCTGTCGGCATAGGTAAGCTCGATTCCCTCCTTACGGAAGAACTCCCGATAGGTGTAGACCGCGTCCTCAAATTCCGCCTTCAGATCCACCGGCTCCATGGAAAGCGTAAAGCGGCCGTCCTCAATGCGTGAGAATTCCAACAACTCCTCCACCATATTGGTAAGGCGTTTTGCCTCAGAGACAATGATACCCATTCCCTTTTTTACGTCCTCCGCATCCCGGACCTCCCCTCGCTGAATAGTCTCAGCCCAGCCATTGATGGCGGTAAGGGGAGTGCGCAGCTCATGGGAGACCGAGGAGATAAACTCTGACTTCATCTTTTCTGCCTGGTCGATGCGGGAGGACATGTCGTTGATAGCATCGGTCAGATCTCCGATCTCATCGTCGTGCTGCTTGTCGATCTGGATCCCGTAGCTGCCGCCGGCAATGCGCTTGGTGATCTCGGTGATACCCGCCACCGGCTCCACGATAGATTTGACAAAATAGAGGTTGGAGAAATAAACCAACAGCAATATCACAAAGCCGATGGCGGCGGTGATGGAAATAATGATAACAAGCTGTCGGTCCACCAGACGCAGGGAGGTCACATACCGGACCGCCGCTACCGCCCGGCCGTCCACAAGCACGGGAGCAGAGACCGCCATGATATGTTCCCCTGTGGAGGGGTCCTTTCCCGTCCAGGGGGTCGTCTGGGGCGATTGTTCGTTGAGCGCTCCTGCAATGTCAGGAGTGCCGGGGGTACTGTAGGCCGCCAGACCAAAGGTGGAGAAGCGGATGGTCCCGTTGGTGCCCAGGAACTGCATCTCCACATTGTCCTTCCCCTCAGCGTTATTGTTCACATAGGTGACCACATGCTGATAGTACTCACTCTGGGTTGAGTATTCGCCAAAAAATTCCACCACATATTCCGCCTTAGTTTGCAGGCCGTTGGAAAGGGTCGCATAGTAGTACCCTCCCATGGCCACCGAAAAGGCGGTGATAGCAAACAGGAGGATAAAAAGGACCATACCGATGGAATTGGTCATCCAGCGGCGGCGGATGCCCTTCATTTTTGGCACGGCGTTCACCTTCCTTCCTCTTGCTTGCTGTGGGCTTTATCTCAAAATCCCCACTTGTAGCCAAAGCCCCAGACTGTTGTGATATAAGTGGGGTTTTGGGGATCGTCCTCGATCTTGATACGCAGACGGCGGATGTTTACATCCACGATCTTCACTTCTCCAAAATAGTCCTTGCCCCAGACTGCATCTAAGATCTCCTCCCGGGCCAGGGCCTTACCGATATTATCCATAAAAAGCTTGACAATGGAATATTCCACCTGGGTCAACTTTACCCGCTGGCCGTTTTTCTCCAGGGTCCGGTTTCGGGTGTTCAGCAGAAACGGCGGACAACTGATCTCCCCGGTATCCGTCAGGACGGAGGGTTCCCCGGTGGCCCGACGGCAGAGAGCGTCGATCCGGGCGGTGAGCTCGGCGGGCGAAAATGGCTTGGTCACATAATCATCCGCCCCCGTCATCAGCCCCGTCACCTTGTCCATCTCCTGAGTCCGGGCGGTGAGCATAATGATGCCAATACGGTTATCTCCCGCCCGGATGCGGCGGCAGACCTCAAAGCCGTCCATATCGGGCAGCATTACATCCAGAAGGGCCACATTCACATCCGGATTCCTGTGAAGCTGGTCCAAAGCCTCCTGTCCCGTCCCCGCCTCTACCGTCTCATAGCCCGCCCGCTTCAGGTTGATAACGATGAAGGAACGGATATTGGCCTCGTCCTCCAGTACCAGAACTTTCTTTGTCAAGGGAACTCCTCCTCTCTCAATATCCACTGTACCAATCGGTACGAATGATGTTAAACCGCTCCCGGACCTGCTCCTCGGTAAGGCCGCAGTCCCAGGCTCCCCGGAATTCGGCGGCATAGATGATGGCGCTCTCATCCGGGTTTTCCAGTGCGTTCATGGGCCATAACACAAATCTCCCCCCCGTTCGGGCCCGGGTGGTCCGGTTGGTGCCCGTCAGCTTATATATGGTCAGGAAGGGCAGCGGCTCGGCCCCCGCATCCGCCGGCCAGTAGGAGAAGGTCACGCTCCGCTCCCCCCCGCCGGGCAGATCACTGCGGGACAGGGTCAGATTGTTCTCCCACTCGTCAGGCAGGATGAAGTACCAACTGTCCCGGTCGTTGTGATAGGTCGTAAATACCGGGGTCGCATTGCCCTGAACGTCAAACTGCCGCCAATGGATCAGCCAGAAACTCACCGTATCAGCGGTGATGCGGTAATCGGCCAGAGGCACAGGCTGAGGGAGCTCCATGACCCCGTCCCCATTGATGTCCCGGGCGGCAACCTGGGTATAGAAGCGGACCGTCTCTCCGCTCTCTCCTGTCTCCGGATCCAGAGTCACATTTTCCAGCTTTCCATCCCGGACGGCAAAAACGTCGGTGATGGCGCCGTTCTCCCCATATGACGACGAGACAAAGACTGCCGGTACCCGGTCGGCCAGATACCCCGTCTGCACAGCTGTCAGGTATTCGCTCTTAACGGTGCCGTCAGCCCCCACATAGGCTCCCACCGATAAAGGAGCCTCACTGGTCCGGGACAACACCCCGTCAAAGTCATAAAGCTCGGCTTCGGGCACATTGCCTGCGGCAGTGCGGAATACGATGAGTTCCTGCTGGTTATCCTGATCCAGATCAAAAAGCTTATAGCTGTCGTAGTCGGTACGCATCAGCTCCTCCACCTGCTCAGGCCCTATCGAGTAGACCGCAAGAGAATGGACTTGGGCGGTCATCTGCCAGGAGACCACCACTTCCTTATATGGCTCGTCATCCATCTGCACATAATCCACACAGTTGATGGCCGCTCCCGCCCCCTCAATGACGGCAAAAGTCTCGTACTCCTCGCCTACCTGGCGAAAAATATAGATCTTCAGCGGTTTTTCTTCACTGCTCATGCGAAAAAAAGCGATGGCCTCCTGCCTTCCGTCTCCATCCAGATCCTGAAGCTGGACCGACTGGATCATCTCGCCTGTCAGAGGCGCAGCGTACTCTCCTCCCTGGGCGACCACCTCGCCCAGACGGGCCTGAAGGGCCTCATAATCCCTGGAGGGCCGGGGAATGGCGTATAGCTCATCCACCGTGCGGAAGAAGCAGCCCGTCAGCAGCAGACTTAGAAGCAGCGCGATACCCCAGGGACCTATGGTCCTTTTTTTCACGGTTTCCCCCTCCCCTTTCGACGGTTATAGTTACAGTTATTTGTATTCTATCATATATAGCAGAAAAATGATATGGGGTCAGCAAACTTTTTTCGAATTTCCTGAAAAAGGACCCGGCGAAGCCATCGGGTCCCTCCGCAAAACATTTCTTCCTCAGCAACCTACGCTCAGACAAGATCTTCTCCATACGTGAGACCATCTGTTCCTCGCCAATCGGCTTATCGTTCTCCAGCCACCAACTCACCGCAGTCATATTTTAAGGAAAGAGAACGTAAAAAGGGGGAGGCATTTCCATCCGGAAATGCCTCCCCTTTTTACTCCATATTTCTAAACGGCTTACTTCACATCCGCAGCGATCCGATCGCCTACGATGGCGCCGAAGACCACGGCGGCGTCAAAGCCGTTGCCGTAGCGGGTCTCCCGCTGCTCGTAGGAACCGATCACGTCGCCGGCGGCCCACAGGCCCGGGATCGCGGCGTCCTTCTCGGTGAGGACATGGCCGTCCAGATCCACCCGCAGACCGGCGGTGGTCAGGTAGACCACAGGCTCCACCCGGACCAGCCAGATGCCGTCCTTGGTGTCCAGATAGGGCAGGTTGGACTGGCCCCACTCGCTGGTGCCGCCGTTCATGGCCAGCTCGTTGTTGGTGGCGATGGTCTGGGCCAGGTCGGGCAGATCCAGAGCCTTGGCGGCCTCCTCCACGGTGTCGAAGTGGACGGCCTCACCCTTCTCAAAGATGCCCTTATAGGAGAACTTCCGATCCTCGTAATCCTTGATGGTGGCGGCTCCCGCGTCATCGAAGACATAGTAGAAGGTGTTGCCGTTGGCGGGGTCGGCCTTGGCGGCGGCCATGGTGGCGTGGTTATTCACCATGATGTTGGCAAACTGGTCGCCCTTGACATTGACCATCAGGCCCACGTTCATGTAGTGGATAAAGGCCAGCTCAAAATGGCTCTGGTAGGTGGCCAGGAAGCCGGGCATATAGGACCCGGCGTAGTCCACCACGCCGCCGGCCTTCAGGCCCATCTTCAGGCCGTCGCCGGTGAGAGTCTCGGGGCAGATGAAGAACTCGTCGGCCCACTCGGGATGGTACTCCTTCAGGAGCTCAGGACTCTTGGCGAAGGAGCCGGTGGCCAGCATGACGGCGTCGGCGCTGACGGTCCAGGTCTTGCCGTCCTCGCCCACGGCCTTCACGCCGGTGACGACCCCGGCCTTATCCTGAATGAGCTCGGTGACCTCGGTATTGTAGATGATCCGGCCGCCCTGGGCGGTGATCCGATCCACAAAGAACTCCATGACGTAGCCGCAGCCGCCGGAGTAGCAGCCGGGGGCAAAATAGGGGCTGCCCGCCAGGGCAGGCTCGGTACCCAGGGACATGAAGCCCACGCCGATGCTGTTCATCCAGTCGTAGAGCTTGCCGCCCCCCTCGTACATCTGCTGCAGCCAGGGCAGGGTATCTTTCGTCTTGCCGTACTTGGCGCCCAGGATGTCGCCGATATTCTCCCAGGAGCTCATGGTGAGGCTGGCCCGGGGCACTTCCCGGCCTGCCAGCCAGTTCTGGTAGGTCTGGGAACCCACGCCGTTGAAGCCGCCGAAGGCCATGGGCATGGACCCGCCGGGGATGTCCTGCTTCTCAAAGAGGATCACGTTCTTCACACCGGCCTCCAGCAGCCGGGCGGCGGCCAGCAGTCCGGCGGTGCCGGCGCCGGCGATGACCACGTCCACATCCTCAGAGACCTCGGTGGGGACCACCGCCGCTTTGGCGGGGGCGGCGGAGAAGTCAGCCACCTTGCCCCCGGCCATGGTGATAGCCTGGGACACCCCCTGCTTGATGGCGGCAGAGGTGACGGTGGCGCCGCCCACGGCGTCCACGTTGACGCTCTGGGCCTCCACGATCCGGCTGGGCATCCGGTCAATGGCGTAGGTGCCCACCCCCTCGGTCTCGCTCTGGGAATTGATGGTCACCGACTTGATCTTGCCGCCCTGGAACATGGTGGTGACCACGATGGTACCCTCATGGCCCACGGCGTTGACGGTGTACTTCCCATCGGCTACAGTTCCAGCGGAGCTGGCCTCCCCCATCAGGGCGGCTTTCACAGCCTCCCGTGCGGCGTTAGAGGTGTAGGTGGCGCCGGAGACGATATCCAGCTCGGCCCCCTTCTCCTTAGCGGAGGCAGCGGGGGCCTCCGGGGCCGCGCCGCCGATGGCGGGAGTCTCCCCCTCGCCGGTGAGCTTCACATCCACGATGCCGCTGGCGTCCACAGTGACCTCAGCGTTCACAGGGCCGCCGAAGCCCTGGGCGCTTCCGGTGTAGGTTCCGGGCTTGAGGCTGTCAGCCTTGGGGGCGTTGGGCACTCCCGTCAGCTTGACGGTGGCGGGATCGTTCTTGTCCCATTCCACATCCACGCCCAGCAGCTCGCAAAGATAGCGCACAGGGGCGTATGTGACCCCCTCGTGGGCAAAAGCGCCGGTGTCAGCCGTCTTCTGGCCGTTGACGCTCAGCTCCATGGGAGTGACCGTGATGGTCCTCTCCACACCGACCGCCAGGGCGGCAGTTCCCATGACCATGGCAAGGGCCAAGGCCAGTGCTGTGATCCTTTTTTTCATTTGTACTCTCCTCTCCATATGTTATTGTTTCCTGATAGTGTCAGGCTAATAAGTATAGTACCACATCCCCATAGGGTCCACAATCTATTTTTTCAATTTTAATCATTTTTTATGGGGTCAATCCCAGCCTCTGCAGCTTATGGACCCAGGGTGCAAAGTCGGGAAGCATCACCCCTACCCAAAACACTCTCTTTATGATATAATATTTTATTATATCCAAAAAGAAATCACTCCCACTATACTGATCGGCGTCATCGCCGGACAGGAGGCAGGCCTATGACCGTTCTGAAAAACGTTCTCACGCTCCACGCCCAAAGATATCCCGCTATGGAGATCCAGGACTATGTGAAACTGCTCTATCAAAGTGAATTCGGCCCCGGTCACCTTGTGACGGAGGCTGATGCTCTGGAAAGCCTGCAGGCGGAATTTGCCCAAGCCCGGGAGGAGAGCTATGCCCCCCAATATACCGTGGAGGCCATCGGCGGCGGTCTCTGTCGGGCCCATCTGGACCCCTGCCTTTTCACCGAGGCAGACCTCCCCCTGCTCTCCCGCTGTCTGACCCGCTCAGCCCAACCCCGGGGGACCATGGCCGGACTCTGGGAAAAGCTGGGGGTTCTGTCCGCCATGGCCTGGTGTGGAGAGCTGCCTCTGGATCCCAGGGAACTGGAGCTGTTCCTGTCCCTCTATGAAAGCCAAGGCTGCCCCCCTCTCCACCACAGCGACGGCTACCGGGAGCTCTACCGCCCCCACTACCGGATACTGAACCGGGACCTGGCCCTCTACGCCCCAGCCCTCCGGGCTGTGGACGCCCTTGTACGGAACACAGAGGGGCCGATCATCGTGGCGGTGGACGGGCGCTGCGCCAGCGGCAAGACCACCTTCGCCCAGAAGGCGGCGGCGCTCTTTGCCCCTTGCAATATATTTCACATGGACGATTTCTTTCTGCCTCCCGCCAAGCGGACCCCGGAACGGCTGGCCGCTCCCGGCGGCAATGTGGATTACGAGCGGGCCGCCTCTGAGCTTTTCGAACCCCTTCGCCGGGAGGAGGCGGTGGCCCACCGCCGCTTTGACTGCCACACTATGACGATGGGAGATCCTACAGGGATCCCTTTCCGGCGGCTCACCTTTGTGGAGGGCAGCTATTCTCTTCACCCCATTCTGGCTGGATATTCCACTCTCCGCATTTTCTTTACCTGCACCCCCGAGGTCCAGCTTGCCCGTCTGGCCTGCCGGGAGACTGCGGAGAGTCTGGAAAAGTTCAAACAACGGTGGATCCCCATGGAGGAAAACTATTTCGAAGCCCTTGCCGTTGAAAGCCAGAGCGATATCGTGGTGGACACCTCCCGTTTGCCCACCTCAGAGGGGGATAGAACATGACAGAGAAAGAGCGGATGCTGGCGGGAATGCTCTACCAAGCCGACGATCCCCAGCTTCAGGCGGACTGTGCCCGAAAGGACCGTCTGCTGCGCCGGCTGGCCCAATCTGACGACTACGCAGAATGGAAGGCCATTTTTCGGGAGCTCCTTGGCTCTGTCGGAGAAAATTTTTGGATCCAGCCCCCTTTTCTCTGCGACTACGGCTGTCATATCCATATCGGAGATCATTTTTTTGCCAACTGTGACTGTCTTATTCTGGATGTGTGTGATGTGACCATTGGAGATCATGTATTTCTCGCTCCCCGGGTCTCCATCTTTACCGCCACCCATCCCATTGACGCAGGGGTGCGCAACTCAGGACTGGAGTACGGCAAACCTGTGACCATTGGTTCCTCTGTGTGGATCGGGGGCAACACGGTCATCAATCCCGGGGTCACCATTGGGGACAATGTGGTCATCGGCTCCGGGTCCGTAGTGACAAAAGACATCCCCAGCGGCGTCATCGCGGCGGGTAATCCCTGTCGGGTCCTGCGGGAGATCAGCGAGAAGGATAGCCGGTACTGGGAGGCCTTGGCAGCAGAATATTGGGAGCAACACAATTCCTTTTAAGTAAATCATAAGAAATGGGCTGGGTTTTCCGGCCCATTTTTGTTGACCTTTTCGCCAAAAAACCTTTGCAGTTTTTAAAGAAAAGTGCTATTCTACACTGCGGCAAAAACATAAACCGAGGTGTACATTGCGCTATGGAACAAATTTTGATCTGTCTATCCCTCTCTCTCATGGGCGGACTTCTTATGTCCCGGCCCGCCAAAAAGCTGGGGCTGCCCGCCGTCACTGCCTATCTTATCACAGGGTTGCTGCTGGGTCCTTTCTGTCTGGGCGCTTTCCAAGTCTCCGGCCTGGGTTTTTCCAGCCTGGAGCAGGTCTCACAGTTCAACATTATCTCCCAGGTGGCTTTGGGCTTTATCGCTTTTGCCATCGGGGATGAATTTCGGTTGGAGCAGCTTCGCAGCATGGGCTCCCGGGTCATCGTGGTGGGTATCGCCCAGGCAGTGGTCACTACCGCCATTGTGGATCTGGCCCTCATTGCGCTCCATCTCCTGAACCCCACCCTTATCAGTCTTCCCTCCGCCATTACTTTGGGCGCCATCGCTGCCGCGACCGCTCCCGCCGCCACTCTTATGGTCGTCAGGCAGTATAAGGCTGACGGCCCGTTGACTCACCTTCTTCTGATGGTAGTGGCCATCGACGATGCGGTGGGTCTGGTCCTGTTCTCCGCCTCCTATGGGGTGGCTACCGCTATGGAAAGCGGGGCGATCAGCATCATCAGCGTGTTGGTAGAACCTGCCATTGAAATCGTTCTGTCTCTTCTCTTGGGGGGACTGGCCGGATTCCTCCTCCACTGCGCGGAGCAGTTTTTCCACTCCCGGAGCAAGCGGCGCTCCCTATCCATTGGCTTTGTCCTGCTGACTGCCGGCCTCTCCATGGTGGAGTTTGAGGTGGGCGGGATCCACATCGGCTTCAGCCTGCTTCTGACCTGCATGATGGCCGGCACCGTATTCTGTAATATCTGCCATACCTCCCAGGAGATCATGGAGCGTATCGACCACTGGACCGCCCCGCTGAATATTCTGTTCTTTGTCCTTTCAGGAGCGGAGTTGGACCTGGGCGTTCTGTCTCAGCCGCTGGTGTTACTGGTAGGTATCGTATATATCCTGTTCCGCTCTCTGGGTAAATACACCGGCGCCTACCTCAGCTGCGCCGCCACCGGATGCGACGCCAAGATCAAGAAGCATCTGGGGATCACGCTGCTGCCCCAGGCGGGAGTGGCCTTGGGCATGGCTCTCACTGCTCAGAACCTGACAGATGGGACCATGGTTCGAAACGTGGTGCTCTTCTCCGTCCTGGTCTACGAGTTGGTCGGCCCCACCCTCACCAAACGTGCCCTGATAGCCGCCGGGGAGATCCAGCCCGAGGGCAAGACCTCCGCCCGGACCATCAACGTGGTCAAACAGCCCGTGTCTGGTTTAGGGAAAAAGTAATAAAAAAGGCCCTGTCCCAAAAGGGACAGGGCCTTTTTTTATCCTTTCAGCGCCCTTGTGGCATTCAAAATGGCAATAACGCTCACACCCACATCGGCAAAGGTGGCCTCCCACATGTTGGCTTTGCCCAATATTCCCAGCAGAAGGAACACGGCCTTTACTCCCAGGGCAAATATGATATTTTGATTTGCGATACGCAGAGTACGGCGGGCCATGCGGACGGCCTGGGCCAGTTTGGAAGGCTTGTCGTCCATCAGCACCACATCGGCGGCCTCAATGGCGGCGTCGCTTCCCATTGCCCCCATGGCCACACCCACATCAGCCCGGGAGAGAACAGGCGCGTCGTTGATCCCGTCACCCACAAAAGCCAGAGTCCCTTTGGGTGATTTCTCTTTCAGCAAAGCCTCCACCCGGTCCACCTTATCTCCAGGGAGAAGCTGGGCGTGTACCTCGTCCAAGCCCAGCTCGGCTCCCACCGCTTGGCCCACCTGCCGGGCGTCTCCGGTGAGCATCACCGTCTTTTTCACTCCGGCGGCCTTCAGCGCGGCGATGGCGGCCTTGGAGTCGGGCTTGGCCTCGTCGGAGATGACGATATGGCCCAAGTATTCCCCCTCCGCCGCCACATGGACGGTGGTCCCCACCTTGTGGCAGGGATGCCAAGCGGCCCCCACCTCCTCCATCAGCTTATCATTGCCCGCGTAGATGGTCTTTCCATCGATGTCGGCCTTCACGCCCCGGCCCGCCAGCTCTTCCACATTGGCCACCCGGCTATCGTCCACAGCCTTGGCATAGGCCTCCCGGAGAGACCGGGCGATGGGGTGGCCGGAATAGCTCTCCGCCAGGGCCGCCAACTCCAGAAGCCGGTCCTCCCCGCACTCCTCCGGGTGGATGGCGGTGACGCTGAATACCCCCTTGGTGAGGGTCCCCGTTTTATCAAAGACCACCACCTCGGTACGGGCCAAGGCTTCCAGATAGTTGCTGCCCTTCACCAAAATACCCGCCTTGGAGCACCCGCCGATGCCCCCGAAGAAGGTCAGGGGCACCGAAATGACCAGCGCGCAGGGGCAGGAGATAACAAGGAAAATGAGGGCCTGTCGGAACCAGCGGGTCCAATCCCCGTCTATCAAAAGGGGGGGCAGGACCGCCAACAGGACCGCACCAATGACCACCGCCGGGGTATACCACCTGGCAAAGCGGGTGATAAACTGCTCGGTCTTTGCTTTCTTTGTGGAAGAGTTCTCCACCAGGTCCAGGATCTTTGCTACCGTGGAATCCCCAAACTCCTTGGTGGTCCGGATCCGGAGCACTCCACTCATATTGACGCAGCCCGAGATCACATTATCTCCGGGGCCAATGTCCCGTGGCAGAGACTCCCCCGTCAGGGCGGCGGTATTGAGGGTGGAGTTCCCCTCCAACACCGCCCCGTCGATGGGCACCCGCTCGCCGGGCTTTACCACAATGGTCTCCCCCACCGCCACCTCATCAGGGTCGACCTCCTCCACCGTTCCGTCCCGCTCCACATTGGCGTAGTCGGGGCGAATGTCCATCAGGGCAGCGATGGATTGGCGAGATTTTCCCACTGCCACCGCCTGAAACAGTTCCCCCACCTGATAGAACAGCATCACGAAAACGGCCTCCGGGTACTCTCCAATGGCGAGAGCGCCTACGGGGGCAATGGCCATGAGGAAGTTCTCGTCAAAGACCTGTCCGTTCCTGATGTTTCGGACCGCTTTCCACAGAATATCCCAGCCGATAATAAAATAGGGGAT
>CATKDV010000263.1:0-2534 GCA_949746985.1 uncultured Eubacteriales bacterium
GAATTTGGAATTGTAGGGGTGATAGACTTTGCTGAGAATTTCCATCAGCCGCTTCAGCTTCTCGCTTCGGAGAGGATGCCGCACCACCAGGGTATAGTATCGCCTCCACCGGGCGGCATAGGCCTCGTCCCCGGTGAGCCGTTCCTGCATGAGGAGGATCTCCTCCCCCTTGGCCCCCTCCCTTGGAAACCTCCCCAGGCTGTCCTGCGGAAGGTTATCTACCCCAGCGGCTTACGACCTTACGCCGCCGGGGTTCGGTCGTTTTTCGGTTGATGTGCCGTGTTCTTGCCCCCAAGGTCCAAAGGACGAAGGTCAAGGGCCGGGCCGATGAGGTCATCGGCCCGCCCTGAGAAGTACCACCCTTCAAGCTGGGTAGAGCAGAGGCGGTGTGATTACAACAGGCTTTCTATCTGTGTTCCGCCAACGTACGCGCGGGCGCGGGGCAAGTGGGACCATGGATGCGAAAGACGATAGAGCCGACCCCAGAACACATGGTCTTGACCTTAGGGCTTTCTTGGGGGGCGTGGGGGGCCATTCTTTGGCCCGGCAAAGAATGGTCCCCCACTCTACGCACGTAGCAAATTTACTCGCAACCCCCATCCAAACGGCCCCACTTTTACTTTTGATTCCGCCCCAGAAGATAGTCTACCGAGACGTGGTAAAAATCAGCCAGGGTGATGAGATGGTGTACAGGGATCTCCTGAATCCCTTTTTCGTACTTGTAATACTGCTGCTGTGTGGTTCCCAGCAGTTCGCCGATTGCCGCCTGGGTCAGGTCCCAGTCTTCCCGTAAATCCCGTAGTCTGGGATAACAATACATAGATCTCACCTCGAAAAAACCATAACATAAATCTGATAAGGTGTATTGACATTAAACCCAATAAGGTTTAAAATGGGGCAAGAGAGGTGATTTAGATGGACAAATACCAAGCCCTTTACGAGGGGCAGCCGGTCTGCTGCAACTGCGTTCACTACCATCAACACTATGCCCGGAGAAAGAAACGGTATATCCTTGTGTATGGCGGGCACTGTACCTTTCCCCGAACCAAGCTCCGCCGCCCCGACCAGGCCTGCGGGTACTGGAGCAAAACAGAACCGGAGCCGGTCAGCGAAGGCTGACCGGCTCCGGCCGTTTCGGAACTATAAATTATTGGGCCTCCTCCAGGGTCTTGACCCCCTCCTGGAAGACCTTCACGGCCTCCTCGGCGTTCTCGCCGATGAGGAACAGGAACCACTCGCCCTCGGTGACGAACTGGGCGTTCTCCACCTTGGGCAGGTTCTGGCTCAGATACCAGGAGAAGGTGTCCTCCTGCTGCTTGCGGTAGGACTCGAAGGCGGCCTTCAGGGACTCCTCCTGGCCCTCGCCCAGCTTGCCCAGCACCAGGGTGTCAGGGGAGGTCATCATGGGCAGGAAGGCCACGCCCTCGGTGATCTGCTCAGAAGTGAAGCCGTGGGTCTCGCCGTAGTACTCCACCAGCTCGGCGGGGGAGGACTTCATGCCCCGGCCCATGTTGGCGGTCTCCAGAATGGAGGCGGCCAGCTTCATCAGGGGGGCGCCGTTGGGGGTGGTGATGGCATAGCTCTCCCCCTCGTCGGTGGAGTTGTCGGTGACGGTGACCCCTGTCAGCAGGTCCAGAACCGTGGCGGGGACGTAGGTCACGCCCTCGATGAGCAGGGCCTCGCCCTTCACCTTCTCGTCGTTTACCGAGATGGTCATGTCGTTAAAGTCGGTGACGATCTGCTCCTTCTCATAGTAGAAGCTGCTGGTGTAGTCCTCAGCGTTCCAGTAGGCGCTGCCGCCGTCGGCCTGGAGCACCGCCCGGAGGGGGATGTAACCGGCGGGGGCGTTGGGGATCTCGCTGAGCTGGACAGAGACGGTCTCGCTGCCCCAGCCGGGGACCTCCCGGTCGTAATCGTAGCTCTCCAGGGCCTCGCCGTTGATGGTGATGACCTTGTTATAGCTGCCGGCAAGGGGGTTGGCAGAGATAAGCATGACGCCGCGGGCGCCGTCAGCGGGAGTCCAGCCCTCGGGCAGGTCGGCGGCCAGAGAGGCGGGGACCAGGGAGGCGGTGAGGGCGGCGGCCAGGGCCGCGGTGGAAAGACGCTTGAAGTTCATGGTGGGATTCTCCTTTTTCTTGTGTGGTTTGGGGCAAATACACAACTTAGACGAAGGGGAACGAAAAAAGTTCCGGGGAACGGGGAAAAATTTTCCCCTTAGAAGGCCACCCGCTGGGCCAGCCAATTTTTCAGCTCGCTGACGGGGATGCGCACCTGCTCCATGCTGTCCCGCTCCCGGACGGTGACGCAGTTGTCGGCCTCCTCGGTGTCGCTTCCCACGGTCTGGAAGTCCACCGTCACGCAGAAGGGGGTGCCGATCTCGTCCTGGCGGCGGTAGCGGTTGCCGATGCTGCCGGCGTCGTCAAAGTCCACCATGAAATCCTTGCACAGCTCCTCGTAGATCTTCCGGGCCGGCTCGCTGAGCTTCTTGGAAAGGGGCAGGATGGCCGCCTTGAAGGGGGCCAGGAAGGGGTGGA
>CATKDV010000264.1:0-8086 GCA_949746985.1 uncultured Eubacteriales bacterium
AGAATGGGTCGTCCCCCAGATGTTTAACGCCGTGGGCGACTTTGACCACGGATACGCCGCCGTGCGTTCCGCAGACCGCTACGGTCTTTTGAAGAATCCCAAGACAGGGAATGAGGAGGCTCACAAAGTCTCCGACTGGGCCGTCGCCGAGGTGGAGGCCGCCACAGAGGCGGGCTATGTTACCCCCCGGTGTTCCACTTACCAGACCCATACCATCACCCGTCTCCAATTTGCCGAACTGGCGGTGAACTATCTGGAAAAGAAAACGGGGCAGACCATCACTCCCGCCCTGGCGGATACCTTCACGGACACAACTGACGAAACCGTCCTGAAAGCTTACGCTGCCGGTATTGTCCAAGGGGTGGGGGAAGACTGCTTTGACCCCAGCGGCCAGTTGACCCGGGAACAGCTGGCCACCATGTTATGGCGTGCCATGTCCCAGGCCGGGGTGATGGTGGGCGTCCCCGCCGACCTGACCGCCTATACTGACGGAGACCAAGTCGCAGGTTGGGCCCAGGAAAGTCTCTCCGCTCTGGTGGGATTGAAAGTTATGGAAGGGACGGGAGGAAACGCCCTCTCTCCTAAAGCTTCCTGCACGGTAGAGCAGGCCATTCTCCTGGTCTACCGTGCGGCGGTGAGTAGCACGGCCGCCTGGGGGTCTGACTATCAGGCGGCCCTGGCCCGGACCAACGTGGAGGGGATCAAGGTGGGCGTCCCCTTGGAGCAGCTCCCCCCGGAGCTGCTCTCGGTGCTGAAGCCCGAGGGGGAGGCCTACGATGGCTGGCCCGGGGAGCCGGGGAAGGAGATCGCCCGGAGATACAAGGCCTCCGGCATCGAGATCATCACCAGCGAGCCCACGGAGCAGGTCCTGCGGCGGGCCCTGGAGGGGCAGAGCGGGGAGTACCTGCAGGAGAATTATGGCTCGGCGGACATGAGGTCTATGACCAGATGCGGGGCCGGGAGTATGTGGACACCATCCTTCTCACCGGGGACAACTACCGCCTGTGCTCTGGCCTGAAGGTTGGGGATAGTGGGGAGCGGGTCCGGGAGCTGGGTTACGACCCGGATGGGGAGACCTATTCGGAGGTCGCCGGCTTCGGCGGTTCCGCCATCATTTACATGGACAACGGTGTGGTGACCCAGATCAAGGTCTATGATGGCATCGGCCGCCGGGTGGGGGCCTTTTTCGACCCCTGACAGGGCGGGATATCACCTTTACAAAAGCTCGAACATATGTTAGAATGGAGAGGAAAATTTTCCTCTCCATTCTTTTTGGGAGGTGGGACATATGACTGACCTGAAAACCATCCCCGGCGTGGGAAAGAATATGGCGGGCCACTTGGAAGCCCTGGGTATTACCTGTGTGGAGGACCTGGCGGGCAGAGACCCAGAGGAGCTATATCTGCAGGACTGTGCCCGCTTTCCGGGCCAGACCCTGGATCGTTGCTGTCTCTACGTATACCGCCTTGCGGTGGCCTGGGCCGAGGGCCGCTGTGACGACCCAGAGAAACAAAAATGGTGGAACTGGACTGATGAGAAGGGAGGGAAAGCCCTATGACATACCGGCCCCTGGCGGACGAGATCCGCCCCGAGACCTTGGATGAGGTGGTGGGACAAAAGCACATCCTGGGGGAGGGAGGACTCCTCCGCCGGATCATTGAGGGGGGCAGTATCCCCAACCTGATTTTTTACGGCCCCTCCGGCACCGGAAAAACCACTGTGGCCAACCTGATCGCCAAGCGCACGAACCGAACCCTTCGCCGGCTCAACGCCACCACCGCCAGCCTCTCCGACGTGAAGGACGTGATCGGAGAGGTGGGCACTCTTCTGGCCCCGGAAGGAGTTTTGCTTTACCTCGATGAGATCCAGTATTTCAATAAAAAGCAGCAGCAGTCCCTCCTGGAGGTCATCGAACGGGGGGATGTGACCCTCATCGCTTCCACCACCGAAAATCCCTACTTCTACGTCTATAACGCCATCCTCTCCCGCTCCAGCGTCTTTGAATTCAAGCCCCTCAGCGCCGAGGATCTGATCCCCGCCGTGGAGCGGGGCTTCCGCCTTATGGGGGAGCGGCTGGCGGCCAAGGCCAAGCTGGAGGATGGGGTGGTAAAGCACATCGCCCTGGCCTGCGGCGGCGACTGCCGGAAAGCCATGAACGCCGTGGAGCTGCTGATGAACGCCGCTCCCCGGAAAGGGAAAACCCTTTCCATCACCCTGGCGGACGCCCAGTCGGCCGCCCAGCGTTCCGCCATGCGCTACGACCGGGAGGGGGACGACCACTACGACATTGCCTCCGCCCTGATGAAGTCCCTCCGGGGCTCCGACCCGGACGCCGCCCTCCACTACCTGGCCCGGCTCCTGGAGGCGGGGGACATGATGACCGCCATCCGCCGCCTCCTTTGCTCAGCCAGCGAGGATGTGGGCATGGCTTACCCCCAGGCGGTCTCTATCGTGAAATCCTGCGTGGACAGCGCGTTGCAGTTGGGCCTCCCCGAAGCCCAGCTTCCTCTGGCTCAGGCGGCTATTCTTTTGGCCACCGCCCCTAAGTCCAACTCGGTGGTGGAGGCCATCGGCGCGGCTCGCGCCGACGTAAAGGCCGGAAAAACAGGGGAGTATCCCCGTCATCTCCAAAATGTCCACGCCGACTCGGCGGGGATGGAGCGGGATCAGGGTTATCTCTACCCCCACAGCTTTCCCGGCCACTGGGTGAAGCAGCAATATCTCCCCGACATTCTCCTGGGCGCCCAATACTATGTTTTTGGCGACAACAAAAATGAGCAGGCGGCCAGGCAGTATTGGGAGAAGATCAAGGGGGAAGAGGGGGAACAAAAATAAAAAACCGGGATCGGTAGAATAGAAAGCCAGTGATCCATATAAGCTGAAGAGAAAGAAAGGCGGGGAACGACATGAAGCAAAATCGAAGCGTAGCCATGTGTATCGTCCTGACCATAGTAACCTGCGGAATCTACGGACTGTACTGGATGTACTGTATCCACCGGGATGTCCAGGAGGTGTGTAATTACCCCATGCAAACAGAGAGTGGTATGGTCCTGGTTTTTACCCTGGTCACCTGCGGGATTTACGGCATCTATTGGTGCTATAAAATGGGCCAGTTCCTGGACGAGGCCAGAGGGACTCCCGGCGGCAGCCAGGCCATCGCCTATCTGCTTTTGAGTCTGTTTGGTCTGGACATCGTCGCCTTTGCCCTAATGCAGAGCGAATTGAACCGCTTTTCTCCCAATGGCGGCTTCTAAGGCCCGGCTTCTACGCCTGTTGGGCGGTCTGGGGGTCCTTCTGGCTTTAGGTTTTGGCTATGTGTGGGTGATCCGTTTGCTGGGGCGGGGGCTATACTGCCCCTTCTATATGGCAACGGGCCTGTTGTGCCCCGGCTGCGGAGTGTCCCGGATGTGCCTGGCCCTGCTGCGGGGAGACTGGGCGGGGGCGTGGCGCGCCAACCCCTTTCTTGTCATCCTGCTGCCTATTTTGGCGGTATTGCTTGGCCTGAGGGCCGTTCGGTATGTGCGGATGGGGGAGAGAAAAGGCTCCGTTTGGGAAAACCGGGCCTGGACGGCTGTAGCGATCCTTTTGGTTGGATATGGCGTATTTCGGAATCTATCCAGCTTGAGCTAAAATGGTATGGAAAATAATAGCAGAGAGCATTCAGACCATGGCCTGAACGCTCCCTGCTATTATTCTAAAAAATCGTTTCTCCCCCGGCTTTCTGACAGCCCTCGGGGGCATAAGTCCATTGGTCCAGCACCCCATCTGTAATAAAATACCGGCTGGGCTCGGGGCTTTCCAGCGGAGGTAATACATCAATGATCAGCAGCTTCAGCTTCATCCGCTCCGGCAGGATGGACTTTAAGTATACGGAGACCCGGTCCCCCTCCCGGACTCCGGCTTTGCACTCGGCCAGCCCTGAGAGGTTGGGGGAGAGCTCCACAAAGGCCCCATATTCCTTCAGTCCCCGCACATACCCGGGCACCGTCATCCCCGGCCGGAAGAGGGCGGCGTTCTCCTCCCAGGTCCCCAGCAGCTCCCGGTGGGTCAGCATCACCCGCCGCTGCTCCTGGTCCAGGGACAGCACGGCGGCGAATATCTCCTGCCCCACCCGCAGCCGGTCGGCGGGGTGGGCGATCCGGGATACGCTGAGCCGCTCCACCCCGATCATGGAGGGCACTCCACAGCCGATGTCCACAAAGGCCCCAAAGGGCTCCAGGTGGGTCACCGTGGCGGGGACCACCAGCCCGGGGACCCAGTGGGACAAAATATAGTCCAGAGCCTTCTCCTGGGCCTTTCTTCGGGAGAGCAGGGGACAGAACTTCCCGTCCCGCTCATCCAGAGCTTCCACCACAAAGGATACGGGTTTTCCCACCCGGGAGAGGATGGCGATATCCCGGGTAGAGCCCTCGGCAATACCCAGGGCGGTCTCCTGGCGGGGGATGCGCCCGGTGAAGGGTCCCACTCGGACCAGAAGATCATGGGCCTCGTCACACAGAAGGGCGGTCCCCTCCAGTATCATCCCCGTACCCATGGCCCGGGCCAGGGAATCCTTGTCCTTGCAAGCCGCGGTATTTTCCGGGGTGTGGAGCAGACGGCCCTCCGGAAGAAAGCTGTTTGTCAATTTTACCAAATCCTTTCTGTCTGACCCTCGCATTTTCGGGATGGGATATGATATGCAACGGGACAACTTGAATTGACAGGAAGAATCGGGGATTCTATAATAGAAAAAAAGACAAGAGGAAGGGGGCTGCGGTCGTGGATATTCATGTGGGCGATGTTCTGGAGCTAAAAAAGACCCATCCCTGCGGCAGTCGGGAGTGGCTGGTGCTCCGGGTGGGCATGGATTTTAAACTTCGATGCCGGGGCTGCGGCCACGAGCTGATGATCCCCCGCTCCAAGGCAGAGAAGAGCATTAAAAAGATCATTCGGGAGGAGGCGGCGCAGTGAAAGAGCTGTGGAGTGCGCGTTGCAGGGGCCTGACCCCCTATGTTCCCGGCGAACAGCCTCGGGGGCGGAAGTTCATCAAGCTGAATACCAACGAGAATCCCTATCCCCCTTCCCCCATGGTCCTTCGGGCCATCCAGCAGGCCGCTGCGGACCTGCGCCTTTACCCCGACCCCACCTGCCTGGCCCTGCGGGAGGCCATCGCCCAGGACCAGGGGATCAAGCCCGGACAGGTCTTTGTGGGCAACGGTTCTGACGAGGTCCTGAGCCTGGCCTTTGCCGCTTTTTTTGACCCGGACCGCCCGATCCGTTTTGCAGATGTGACCTATTCCTTCTACCCGGTCTTCGCTTCCTTCTACGGCCTGACCTGGGAGGAGATCCCTCTGGATGAAGACTTTTCGCTTCCGGTCAAGCCGTTTTTGGAGCCGTGCGGCGGGGTGGTCATTGCCAACCCCAACGCCCCAACGGGCCGGGAGATAGCGTTTTGCGACCTGCAGACCATTGTTGAGGCTGACCCAGGCCGGGTGGTCATTGTGGATGAGGCCTATGTGGATTTCGGCGCCCGCTCTGCCGTAGAGCTGATCGGCCGCTGTCCCAATCTGCTGGTGGTCCGGACCTTCTCCAAAAGCAGTTCTCTGGCTGGCCTTCGGGTGGGTTACGCCATGGGGGATGAAGATCTGATCGCCGCCCTTAATACGGTGAAGGACTCCTTCAACTCCTACCCTGTGGACCGTCTGGCCCAGGCCGGAGCGGTGGAGGCCATCCGGGATAAGGAGTATTTCCGGGCTTCCTTGGATAAGATCAAAAACGCCCGGGCGTTCACCTCCAACGAACTTCGCAAAATGGGCTTCACCGTCTGCGACTCCTCCGCCAATTTTCTTTTTGTCAGCCACGGAAGGGTGCCGGGCAAGGTCCTGCTGGACGGCTTGCGGGACCGGGGCATCCTGGTCCGCTGGTGGGATAAGCCCCGTATCCGGGACTACCTGCGTATCACCATCGGTACGGAGGAGGACATGGCGGCCCTGTGCGAGGCGTTAAGAGCGATCATCGGGGAAAAAGGATAGGATAAGAAAAAAGGGCCGCCCACAGGCGGCCCTTTTTCATAAAGGAAAACCGCAAACAATTTGTAAAATCTTTCATTTCCCCCTATGCAAGAGCGCAAATTTATATTAAAATAAAGCATACAACGATCCTAAAAAATCAGAGCGGAGTGATGGGAATATGGCAAGCCCGGTATATCATAGAGTGCTCTTGAAAATCAGCGGCGAAGCCCTGGCCGGCGATGTAGGCCGGGGTCTGGACTTTGATGTCATCGGCCGGGTGGCCCAGGTCATCAAAAAATGTATCGAGTCGGGCGTCCAGGTGGGCGTCGTGGTGGGCGGCGGCAACTTTTGGCGGGGGGTCAAGGACGGCGGCGACCGGATGGAGCGCACCCGGGCCGACCATATGGGGATGCTGGCCACCTCCATCAACGCCCTGGCGGTGGCCGACGTACTGGAACAGCACGGGGTCCCCGTCCGGGTCCAGACCGCCATTGAGATGAAGGCCATCGCCGAACCCTATATCCGCTCCCGGGCCATCCGGCATCTGGAGAAGGGGAGAGTGGTCATCTTCGCCTGTGGCACAGGCTGTCCCTTCTTCTCCACCGACACCGCCGCCGTTCTCCGGGCCGCGGAGATCGATGCAGACGTGATCCTGCTGGCCAAAAATATTGACGGAGTATACTCCGCCGACCCCCGTAAGGACGCCAGCGCCGTCAAATACGACCAGATCACCTATGAGGAGATGCTGGCCCGGCACCTTCAGGTCATGGATTCCACCGCCACATCCCTCTCCATGGATAACAATATCCCCGTTATGCTCTTTGCCCTCAAAGACCCGGAGAACATCTACCGGGTGGTCATGGGGGAGAAAATAGGAACGCTTATCAAGGAGGTAAAGTAAAATGCTGGACATTCTAAAGGATTTTGAGGACAAGATGAACAAGACCGTGGACGTGGTGGTCAGCGACTTTGCCTCCGTCCGGGCGGGCCGGGCCAACGCCGCCGTGCTGGATAAGATCACCGTAGATTACTATGGGACCCCCACCCCCGTCAACCAGGTGGGGACCATCTCCTCTCCCGACCCCCGGAGCCTGATGATCCAGCCCTGGGATAAGAGCATCCTGAAGGAGATCGAAAAGGCCATCCAGTCCTCCGACCTGGGTATCAATCCCCAGAACGACGGCCAGGTGATCCGTCTCGCCTTCCCCCAGCTCACCGAGGAGCGGCGCAAGGAGCTGACCAAGCAGGTTCGCAAGTACGCCGAAAACGGCAAGGTGGCCGTCCGCAACATCCGTCGGGACGCCATGGATAAGCTGAAGGCCGCCGAGAAGAAAAACGAGCTCACCGAGGATGACAGGAAGCTGGGGGAGAAGGACCTCCAGGACCTGACGGATAAGATTTGCAAGAAGCTTGACGAGCTGTGCGAGAAGAAGGAAAAGGAGCTCATGGCGGTCTAAGGGCCTTTCAAAAGTGGATACACAGCGGATTTCCCGTCGGTTCCCCGGCGGGAAATCCCATGCTACGGCAGAATGAAGAAACTTCCCGAACCCCGCCCCGAATTCCTCATGAGGGCGGATATCATCCGCCCGGCGGAACAGCAGGATCTCAAACTCTCCCCTGGCGAAAGGGTCCTGCCTTCCCCATATCGGCCCTTGGTTTTTTCTTTTCACTTTATCCTTCCCGGAGGTGATCCCATGCCCCTCTTCGCCAAAAAAGGGGAAGCCATGGTGGATTATAGCCGCCTTCCCCAGCATATCGCCATCATCATGGACGGCAACGGCCGCTGGGCCAAGAGCCGGGGCCTGCCCCGGACCGCGGGTCACGCCGCTGGGGCTGAGACCTTCCGTACCATCGCCACTTACTGCCGGGAGATCGGGATAAAATATCTGACGGTCTACGCCTTCTCCACAGAAAACTGGAAGCGCCCCATGGAGGAGGTCTCCGCCATCATGGGCCTGCTGAAAAAGTATCTCATGGAGGCCATCCGGGATATGGAGAAGGAGAAGGTCCGTTTTGTTTTCTTCGGCGATCTTTCTCCTTTGCCCACCGAGCTGCGAGAGTTGGCGGAGCAGACGCAGGCGCGCTCGGCGGTCTAT
>CATKDV010000265.1:0-2524 GCA_949746985.1 uncultured Eubacteriales bacterium
GCCAACGCCCTCACCGAGCTGACGGCGGAGAACCCCCTGCCCATCTTCGGGGTGGTCTCCCCGGCGGCCCGGGCGGCGGTGGAGGCCGCCTGCAACAAAAAGGTGGGACTCATCGGCACCTCCGCCTCCATCCGCTCCGGGGCCTACGAGCGGGAGATGGCCGCCCTGGATCCCGCCGTCACCGTCACCGCCCGGGCCTGCCCCCTCTTCGTCCCCCTGGTGGAGAACGGCCGCTTCCGCCCCGGGGACAGGGTGGCCGAGCTGGTGGTGGAGGAGTACCTGACCCCCGTCAAAGCCGCCGGGGTGGACGCCCTGGTGCTGGGCTGTACCCATTACCCCCTTCTCACCGACGCCATCGCCGCCTTCATGGGCCCCTCGGTCAGGCTCATCGACGCCGGGGCGGCCTGCGCCGCCCACGCCGCCAAAGTCCTGGGGGAGAACGGCCTCCTGGCCGAGCGGGAGAGGGGCTCCTGCCGCTTCTATGTCAGCGACTCCACCCAGGACTTCTCCCACCTGGCCTCCCTCTTCCTGGGGGAGACGGTGGAGGGAACGGTGGAACGGGCGGACGTGGGGACCTATTGAGGAAAAAGGGATGAAAAAAGAGAGAGAAGAGTACCTCTGGTGGCTGGACCTGGGGGCCACCATGGTGGTGATGGCCATGCTGCACCGGGCCGCGGAGGAGAGCTGGAACAGTATGGGCTTCTTCGGGTTCGGAGCCCTTTTTCTCTGGCTGGTCCAGCGTACCGGATTTTTCCTGCTGCTCCTGGGCGGCATTTTCCTGTCCCTGTTCCGCCGCACCGGGTGGCGGGGCTTCCTGGCGGCCTCGGCGGTGATCCGGGGGCTTTTCCTGGCGGCCTGGTTCGGACTGTGGAACGCCATCCCCTCCCTGTGGACCTGGTTCGAGACCGGCTGCGCCGCCCTGACGGTGACCCTGGGGGCGGAGCTTATCGCCGGCTGGAGCCGCAGGCCCCGGGGGCAATGAAAAAATCCGCCCTTTACACCACCTGAAAATACAGGTATAATAGGAGCACTTTGGAAATTCGAGGTTTTCCCATGTCCAATACAAAGGTGACCGTCACCATCCACTCCCTCCAGACCCTGGACACGGGGAAGGAGGTCCTGACCCAGCAAGCCCGGGGAGACCTCCGCCGGGAGGGGGAGACCTGGCTGCTGTCCTACCGGGAGGGGGAGTCCTCCGGCCTGGGGGATACCCGGACCACTCTGGAGATAGCCCCCCGCCGGGCCGTCCTGACCCGGACCGGGGAACTGTCCTCCCGTATGGTCTTTCAGCCCGGCGAGACCCACACCTCCCTCTACCAGACCCCCTACGGCCGGATCCCCATGACCCTGCGGACCCTGTCCCTGCGCAGCGACCTGGGGGAGCGGGGGGGCCATGTGACCATCCACTATACAATGGAAATCGGGGGCGCCGCCGGAGAGACCCGGCTGCGGCTCACCGTCAAAACAAAGGAGAACGAACCATGACCCTTAACATGATCGAGGCCGCCCAGGCCCAGGTGGCCGCCCTGACCCAGGGGGCCTATCAGAAAGCCGCCGCTGCGGGGCTTCTCCCCGCCGGAGCGGAGATCTCCGCCAAGGTGGACATCCCCAAGGACGCCAAAAACGGGGACTACGCCACCTCCTTCGCCCTGGCCGCCGCCAAGGCCCTGAGCAAATCCCCCCGGGACATCGCCCAGATCCTGGCGGACCAGATGGACCTCAGCGGCACCTACTTTGACCGGGTGGAGCTGGCAGGCCCCGGCTTCCTCAACTTCACCCTGGGCAAAAAGTGGTTTGGGGAGGTCCTCTCCGCCGTGGAGGCTCAGGGCCTGACCTACGGCCAAAGCGGCCTGGGCCAGGGGAAAAAGGTGATGGTGGAGTTCGTCTCCGCCAACCCCACCGGCCCCATGCACATCGGCAACGCCCGGGGCGGCGTGTTGGGGGACGCTCTGGCCTCCGTGCTGGACCGGGTGGGCTACGACGTGTGGCGGGAGTTCTACGTCAACGACGCGGGCAACCAGATCCACAAGTTCGCCCTGTCCATCGACGCCCGGTACCGGCAGCTCCTCCTGGGGGAGGACAAGGTGGAGTTCCCCGCCGACGGCTACCAGGGGGAGGACATCAAGGAGCTGGCCCAGGGCTTCCGGGCGCAGTTCGGCGACTCCTGGCTGGATAAACCGGAGCAGGAGCGCCAGGACGCCATGGCGGATTTCGGCCTGAAGGTCAACATCCCCAAGATGCAGGAGGACCTGCGCCGCTATAAGATCGAGTACGACCAGTGGTTCCTGGAGTCCGCCCTCCATGAGAGCGGCTATGTCCAGGATACCGTGGACAAGCTCACCGCCGCCGGCTGGACCTATGAGAAGGAGGGGGCCCTCTGGCTGGACACCACCGGCCTTCTCAAGAAAAAATACATGGCCGAGGGCAAGACCCAGGAGCAGGTGGACAAGCTGGACCTGAAGGACGACGTCCTCCGCCGCCAGAACGGGTTCTATACCTACTTCGCCGCCGATATCGCCTACCA
>CATKDV010000266.1:0-4620 GCA_949746985.1 uncultured Eubacteriales bacterium
ACCGTGGCCCCCAGATCCATCATGGCCTGGTTGAAATCTCCGGGCATGTCCCGGGGGATGACCTTCTCCAGGGCGGCGCGGATCTCCTCCTTCACCTGGGGCCGAGTCACCTCCCGGTGGTCGTCGGTGAGGCGGCTCACCACCCGGAGCACATTCCCGTCCACCGCCGGCACGGGAAGGCCAAAGGCGATGGAGGAGATGGCCCCGGCAGTATACTCCCCCACCCCGGCCAGGGCGCGGATGTCCTCATAGCGGGAGGGGAACTCCCCGCCGAAGTCCTCCATCACCTGCCGGGCGGCCTTCTGGAGGTTCCTGGCCCGGCTATAGTAGCCCAGCCCCTGCCACAGCTTCATCAGCCGGTCCTCCCCGCACTCCGCCAGGACCTCCACCGTGGGCAGCTCCCCCATAAAACGGCGGTAGTAGTCCAGCACCGCCGCCACCCTCGTCTGCTGAAGCATGATCTCAGAGACCCACACGTGGTAGGGGGTGGGGTCGCTGCGCCAAGGGAGGGTTCGGGCGTTCTCATGGAACCACAGCAATAGGGGCAGCGGCAGCTTTTTCAGTTGTTCCATACCCTCTCCTCCTTTTCCGGGACCGCGGTTTCCCTTCCATTATACCGGGTTTTGGGCGGGATTTCAACAACAGCCGCCCCCTCCAAAGCCGCAAAAAGGAGCGGCCGGAAAACTCCGGCCGCTCCCTCTATTTTGCTCTTTAGCCCTCGGTCTTGGCCTCAAAGGCCTCGCTGAAATTCTTCAGCATCTGGGCGGCCTCGGCCCGGGAGGTGGTGCCCAAGGGGTCAAGGAGGTTGTTGCCCTTGCCCGAGAGCACCTTCACGCCCACGGCCCAGGTCATATCCTCCAAGGCCCACTCAGCGATGAGGGTCTTGTCGTTATAGCGGCTCATATCCCCCACCGCAGACTTATCGTAGCCCTTGAAAGCGGCGTAGCGGCTGAGGATAGCGGCCATCTCCTGGCGGGTGATCGTGTTCTCCGGCCGGAAGGAACCGTCCTCATAGCCCTTGACAACGCCATTGGCGGCAGCCCAATCCACAGCGGCGGCATACCAGGTATCCCGCTCCACATCGGAGAAGGTGGATACTGCAGCCTCAGGCTCACCCTCCAGCCGGTAGAGGACCGTGACGATCATGCCCCGGGTGGTATTCATAGTGGGCTCAAAGAGGGTCCCATCATTGGTCCCCTTCATCATATCCCGCTCAAAGACAAACCGGACGGCCTCATGGAACCAGTCCTCCTCCGCCACGTCCACAAAGGGCAGGGGCTGGGCCAGGGGCACGTCGTTCTCCCCCAGGTTCTCCTCGGGCCGGGTGGGCCGAGTGGGCCGGGTGGTGCTGGAGCCGCCGCCGGAGGTAACGCGGGTCACGGTCACGGTGCAGGTGGCGGTAGTCTCGCCCAGGGTAGCGGTGATCACCGCCGAACCCTCCGCCACAGCGGTGACCACACCGCTCTCAGTCACACTCGCCACCGTGGGATTGCTGGAAGTCCAGGTGACCGTACCGGCCATCGTCTCGGACGTGGCAGCCAGAGCCGCGGTATTCCCCACCCGGATACTCACCGTGGCGGGAGTAAGGTTCAGGGTCCTCTCCATCGCCTCGGTGGTGTAGTACACGTCATTGACGATCCCTTCGCCGGCGTAGGCGTTTCCATCGTCAAAGTGGCCCGCCGCCCCGTCAGCGTCCTCGATCCTGGGGGCGGATACCGCACCGCCAAAGCTGTAATAGTTGTAGTTGATATTGAACTCCCGCTCATCGCTCCCCTTCAATTCAAAGGCCCAGCGGCAGTCGATGAACTTGTTGTTCTGGAAGGTCAGCTTGTCAGCCGGCATATTCGGCGCGTTGTCCACCGCCAGCACCCGGTTGGCGTTCCGGAATTCGTTCCCGGTGATGACCACATCTCCGGTCTCGGCCGTGGCGGTCAGCCCGATCATGCTGGTTCGGCCTCCGCCGGCATACTGCTCCCCCATCAGGTCGATCACATTGTCCGTGATCACCGTATTGTCGCCAGGGCCGGCAAAGGCCACACGGGAATGGGCCTTCACCGTATTACCCGTAAAGACCAGCGGTGTCTTTGTCTTGGTTCCCTCTGTCATGACCAGGTTTCCTACTGCGTTCACGCCTTCCGCCATGGTAAATTCGCATCCGCTTACGGTCAGCTTCACCTCGCCGGTCTGCACTCCGGCGCTGTGGTAGATATACCAGGTATTACCCGTGGCCTGAAGCTCCAGGTTTTTCAAAGTCCCGCTGGCCGTGGTAAAGCTGAACAGGCCCTTTGCTCCACTGATCACAGGCTTGGAACCATCCTCCTTATTGATCCCTTCAATGGTGATCTCCTTTCCCGGATTGATGGCCCCGCTCAGAGACACATCCTTCAGCACCTGAACGCTGCCGCCCGCAGGGGCGGCCTTCACGGCCTCCTGGAGCGAGGAGTAGTACCTGCCGTCCACCTCAGCCACAACGGCAGCCCCCACAACCAACTGGGTCATAGCCTCATCCGCGTAGTAGGAAAGCACAGGGCTGATGCCCTGCAGCTTTTCAGCGGCAGGGGCTTCGCCGCCCCAATAGCACTTGTCCGCGTCGGCCTTCTTGCCTTCCCCCAGCCCGGTCAGCTTGATATACTCCTCAGGAAGATTAGAACTGACAAAGCTGTTGTTCCTCAAATCAACGTCATGCCCAAAATTGCTCAGCCGCATGGCCCGGCCATCCCCACGATTTTCAGGCATAACGGCCCACTGGTCAAAGACGTTGCCGGTAATGGCGGCGGAGGTCGTCCCGTTGCCCGCGCTGTCCTTACCGATGAGAGTCAGGGCATTCATCGCGCTGTTTTGAAACACATTGTCCTTCACCACCAGCTCGCCACAGGCTGTAGCATACACGCAGCCGCCGTCGTTCAGCCCGCAGTTAGTGAACTCATTGCCAGTGATGGTCAGATTCTTCACGGCATCTTCGCCATTGTTGATATGGATGGCGTAAATATTCCCTGTCCCATTCTCGGGCCTACCGGTAAAGGTGTTGTTACGGATGGTCAGCCCACCCATCTTGTTGAGGTTAGTGGTATTACCCCAGGTTACCAGCTTGATATAGGTGTTTTCAAAGGCCAGATTCTCAATAACCACCTGAGCGCCATCAGCCATCGCGCCCTTGGCGAAGCTGACCTCGCCTTTCAAAACAGGCTTGTTCTCCCCTTCAGCGGTCAGCGTCAAGCTCTTCAGGGGCAAAGTGATGTTTTCTTCCGTATCCCTCAGAACAATGACGGTATCGCCAGCCCCAGCCGCGTCAAGGGCCTTCTGCAGGGAGGTATACTGCTTTCCATCCACCTCGGCCACAAGGGCAGCGGCCTTTGTCTCATATACCGTTCCCCCCTTGATTCCATGGGTGGTGATGATACTCTCATCGATCTCATTTCTCTCCATGGTCAACTCAAGGCAGAGCTCGCCCACATCAACTCCTGCCGCCGTAATGTCGTCATAGATCAAATAACCCTGGATCCCTTCCACCGCCTTCACCGCATTCCCCTTTACAAGAAGACTGCGGCCCTGGACCTGGTTTTTAGCCAGTTTCTCATGGAGGGTAAGGAAGTTGCCCTGATCATATACCGTGTTTCCTTCGACCACAGCAGTCTGGAACCCACTGAGCTGAACCGCGGAATACCCCACTCCCGGAGTGATGGTGTTATCCACGATGGCAACCTCGGCCGTCACCTGGTCAATGTTGATGCCCCGCCGGTAGCCAGAGACTGTGTTCCCCACAAATTCAACACTCAGGGGCTCACTCTCATGTCCCTGGGCCATAAACGCATAGTTCTCCCGGCCGCTTCCCTGAAAGATACAGTCCCTGACCGCCAGCTTGGAGGTCCCATGGAAATAGAAATAAACCGTCCCATTGACCGTACAGTTTTCAATGGTGTAGTCAAAATTGCTCCGAAATCCGCCGCCCACACTCAGCTGGCGGTTCGCATTATTGGGGCTCAACGTAACTCCCGCAATGGTCAGGGAGAAATAGTCATCCGTTGTATCCCCCCACCACTGATAGGGCATCTCAGGACCCTGTGTCATGACGAGCTCAGCGGCGGCGTTACCCCCCACCACCTCGATCTCCCGGATGGTCATCTCATCACTGCCGTACCAAGCGGCGGAACGGCCCCCGCTCAGATAGTGGTTGCCCAGGTCGGAGGGGATCTCCACCTTTCCATAGATGGTCCATGTCAGCTTCACACCCTCATGTCCCGCAAGGGTGGTGGGCTGGTCAAAGACCTTTTCAAATTCCGCCTTCGCCTCATTGCCAATCAGCACGCCCTGTCCCAGCGCATCGCCGTTGCTGACAGGCATATTCTCCAGCACTTTCTTTACAGCCTCATAGGCTTCCTGCATAGTACTATAGACCTGGTTATCCGCACCCTTGACGCCGGTGACCGTCACGCCCACCGTGTCTTCCCCGGTCTCCACCAGCTCCTCCTCCCGAAGGGTAAGGGCCATCATGGGCTCCTCCTCGAAGGAATCCGCCTCAGGCTCCTGAGGCTCAGGCTCCCCGCCCTCCTCCTCAGGCTTTTCCGTCTCGGTCTCGGGAGCCTCAGTCTCCTCCGTCTCAGGGGTCTCAGGCCCCGAGGA
>CATKDV010000267.1:0-2478 GCA_949746985.1 uncultured Eubacteriales bacterium
AGGGCCTCCTCCCGCTGACGGCGGTACAGCCAGTCGTTCAGGCGGCCTGCCATGGGGGTAAAGGGCCAGACCAGCAGGAGCCAGACCGCCAGAGCACCGACGAACGCGGAGAGAATCTGTTCCCTCCCTCTTTCCCTCAGGGCTCTCCAGAGATGGGCCAGCGTCCTAAGACACAGGAATAGGGCAAGAAATCCGTAGCCCAGCAGACCCAAAGCCCGGCCCCAGGTCAGGGCGGGCTGCCCCATCCCCAGATAATTAAGAAGAACCGCCACCCCCGGAAGTGCCCCGATAAGAAGGACCTCCCGCCCTAGGCAGCGGTCAGTCATCCGCCGTCTCCACGTACTCCAGGATATCCCCCGGCTGGCAGTTCAGGGCCCTGCAGATGGCCTCCAGGGTGGAGAAGCGCACCGCCTTGGCGTGGTTGTTTTTCAGTACCGAGAGGTTGGCCAGGGTCAGGTCCACCCGGGACGCCAACTCGTTTAAGCTCATCTTCCGGCGGGCCATCATCACGTCCAGATTTACAATGATCGGCATATCCCCACCCCCTATATGGTCAGGTCGTTCTCTTCCTTCAGCTCGGCAGCCTGACGGAAGAGAGCGGACATGACCATGCACAGAAGTCCCCCCATGGCAAAGAGGGGAACAAATAGGGTATTGTAGGAGAAGAGAGATATGGGAGACTGGAAATAGACCAGCCGCCACACCACACGGACCAGAGCGGCCCCGGCGATCAGAAAGCAGCATACCCCCGCCCACTTCATGCTGACGGCGTTCTGCCTCTGGAAGGGAATCCCCTCCAGAACAGTGTCCAACACCCGCCGGGCCTGACAGAGGATGACAGCGGTACAAATCCCGCAGGCCAAAAGAAACAGGGTCAGGACGGCGGTATATTCGCTGCGCCAGACCCGGAACAGGTATTGCCAGCAGGCCAGCAAAAAGAGGATCAAGACCCGGGCGGGAAACTGCCAGGGGGAATTCTCATAGGGAGTAAGCCCCTCAAAGGCCCCCCACAGACCGTACTCCGCACCGATCCCCACGATCCCCGGCACCAGGGGCAGGACGATCAGGTTGCAGATCAGGGTGACGCTCACCAATATTTTCAGAATTTTTGCCAGCTTTTGCACGTTTGTTTTTTCCATTTGGTATCCCTCCTGTCGTCCATAGATTACCACCCATCTTATTGATTGTCAAGTATTATTTATTGATTTTCGATAAATTTATATTGAAAGGCAAAAAGAGCGAAGGCCGACGGCCTCCGCTCTTTTTTATATCGAAAATAAATATTTACTTGCTCAGGTACTCGTCGATGGCCTTGGCTGCTACCTTGCCGGCACCCATGGCCGAGATAACGGTGGCGGCGCCGGTGACTGCGTCTCCGCCGGCATAAACGCCCTCTTTAGTGGTGGCGCCGGTTTGTTCCTCCACGATGATACCGCCGTGCTTATTGACCTCCAAGCCCTCAGTAGTGGACTTGATGAGAGGGTTGGGGGAGGTGCCGATGGACATGATGACCGTATCCACCTCCAACTCGAACTCGCTGCCGGGGACGGGAACGGGACGGCGGCGGCCTCTCTCGTCCGGTTCGCCCAACTCCATCTTGATGCACTTCATCCCGGTGACAAAGCCGTTCTTGGGGTCCCGGCGGTCGTTGGGGTTATGGTAGCCCAAAATCTCTACAGGGTTGTTGAGCAACTTGAAGTCGATCCCCTCCTCCATGGCGTGCTCCACCTCCTCCTTCCGGGCGGGGAGCTCCTCCAGGGAGCGGCGGTAGACGATATAGACCTTCTCGGCCCCAAGGCGGAGAGCAGTACGGGCGGCATCCATCGCCACATTGCCGCCGCCGACAACAGCCACCTTGCCGCCCTTCATGATGGGGGTCACGGGGTCATCCTTGTAGGCCTTCATCAGATTGGAGCGGGTGAGGAACTCGTTGGCGGAATAGACGCCCTTCAGGCTCTCGCCAGGGATGCCCATGAAATTGGGAAGCCCCGCACCAGAGCCCACGAACACGGCTTCAAACCCCATGTCGAAGAGCTCATCGATGGTAAGGGTCTTGCCAATGACTATATTGGTCTCCATATCCACACCCATGGCCACCAAATTGTCCACTTCCTTCTGGACAATAGACTTGGGAAGACGGAACTCAGGGATACCGTAGACCAGCACGCCGCCGGCAGTATGTAACGCCTCATAGACGGTGACCTGATAGCCCTTCTTGGCCAGGTCGCCCGCGCAGGTGAGACCGCTGGGACCGGAGCCCACAATGGCCACCTTGTGCCCATTGGAGGCTACCTTCTCAGGGAGCTTGTCAGCGTGGGCGTTGTGCCAATCGGCCACAAAACGCTCCAGCCGACCGATCCCTACCGGCTCACCCTTGATGCCCCGGACGCACTTGCTCTCACACTGGGTCTCCTGAGGGCAGACACGGCCACAGACGGCCGGGAGAGAGGAAGACTGCTGGATCACCTGATAGGCGCC
>CATKDV010000268.1:0-2402 GCA_949746985.1 uncultured Eubacteriales bacterium
GATGGTCTCCTCCTCCGCCTGCCAGACCAGTTGGTTGATCTGCTCCAGCTCCCACCGGAGAAGGGCCAGGGAAGCCATTTTCCCCTTGTCTCCACCGGGGCGGGGAGCCTCAAAGAAAACGGTATCGGGCAGGGGCAGCCACCACTCCGCGCCCCGGAACAGGGACCAGCCCCGGGAGGGGTCCTCTGTCATCCTCCGGATGAGGGGGTGAGCCCAAAAGTCCCAGCCCTTGGCCACTGTATCTGGCACCGGCTCCCCGTATATATGACCCGCCGTCAGCAGCAGCATGGCCCCAAAGGCGTCCCAGTCGGGCTTGTCGGTATAATAGGGCCTCCCGTTGTCCTCCGGCCAGGGCTCCAAAGGGACCTGGCCGGGCTGGGAAAGGGCCCCCAGGAGCCAGTCACGCCAAGCCTCCATTCCCTGCTGTACCTCGGTGGAGGAGACCGTCTCCTCCACCAGCGGCTCCCCGTTGGGGCCCACCTTGGAAAAACCTATCCCATGCTCCTCCGCCCACTGTTGGGCGGCAGTCTTCCAGTTGTGGGCATAGTATCGGGTCAGGGTCCCGGCGTAGATATCCAGTCCCATCGCCGTCTTCCCTTACCTGGGCTGGCCGAAGAAGAACACCACCGCGCACCCCGGCCCCGTGTGGGATCCGATCACCGGGCCGATGTCACAGAATTTGGCGTCCTTCATGCCGCACTTCTCCTTGATCTGGGCGGCCATGTACTCCACATCCTCCCGGCAGTCGCTGTGGCTGAAAAACATGGTCTGCTCCTGGGGATCGATGGCGGTGTCCGCCACCTTCTGCACCAGATAGTCCAGCGCCGCCCTCCGGCCCCGGGCCTTGCCCACGGTGTCCAGCTTGCCGGCGTCGTCCACATGGATGATGGGCTTGATCTGGAGAAGGGTCCCCGCCAGAGCGGTGGTGGCGGAGATCCGCCCGCCCCGCTTCAAATGCATAAGGTCGTCCACCGTCACCCAGTGGCAGACCTTCATCTTATTGTCCTCACACCAGTCCCGGACGGCCTCCAGGCTCTCCCCCGCCAGCCGCTTTTTCCCGGCATACCACACCAGCATCCCCTGCCCCGCCGAGGCGCACAGGGTATCCACCACCTCGATCCTCCGCTCCGGGAACTTCTCCCGCAGCTCCTCCGCCGCCATCATGGAGGCCTGGCAGGTATTGCTCAGGCCCGAGGTGAAGGAGAGGATAAGTACGTCCTTCCCCTCGGAGAGGACCGGCTCCAGAAGGTCGATATACTGCTGCATATTGACCGCCGACGTGGTGGACATCTCCCCATCCCGAAGAAGCTGGTAAAACTCCCTGGAGCTCATGTTCCGCTTGTCGGGATGGTCTTCCAGGGTGGTGCCCCGAATGGTAAAGCTCAGAGGCAGGACGCTGATGCCCAACTCCTCCACCAGATCCTGGGTCAGGTCAGCGGAGGAATCTGTGACGATGATATACTCACTCATGCTATTTTTCTTCCTTTCGTTCCTTCTTGGATTTTTTGGTCGGTTCAGGTTGGCGCCGGCGGATCAGGTCCAGCACCCGCTGGCAGGCCAGCTTGTCGGCGTAGCTGCGCAGAGCCAGCTCCAGGGCCAGGGCGGGCAGCTCCTCCTCCCCCAAGGCCGGGTCCAATCGCCCGGCGGTGGCGGCAAGGGCCTTGTCCAGCTCCTCCCGGAGCCTGGCATACATGGCCTGGGCTCCTTCTCCGGTATGCTCTCCCACCAGCATCCCCGCATCTTTGACCGGAAGCACCTGCTTTAACGCGCAGATGGCGGTAAGATAGGCCAGATGGGTCCGGGAGTACCGCTTCCCCTCCGCCCTGGGCAGCAGGCCGTCCTTGATGTAGTTGTTGACCATGGCGGAGGTGAGCCACTCCTCCTCCCCATAGCGGATCAGCTGCCGGGGCATGTACCCGATGACCTGATCCATATAGAGATTCAGGTCAGGGAGGGCCTCCCACGGCGCAGGCCGCTGTTGCTCCAGGCGGTTTTTCAGTTCTTCCAGTTCTTCCACCGTATCTTCCCCCAGTGGTTTTTAAAATGATGATAACAGGAGTATTATACCACCTCCGGAAAGAAATAGTAAAGCCCGGAAACAGAGGTTTCCGGGCTTTTATCGTCACATAACAAAAATATGTGAAGCAAAGAGAGGGGCCGCCGGGGGGCGGTCCCTCTCTTTCCTCCTATTTTCAGCGGGGGTTCTTGATGGCAGCCTGGGCGGCAGCCAGCCGGGCGATGGGCACCCGGAAGGGGGAACAGGACACATAGTCCAGGCCCACGTTGTGGCAGAACTCCACACTGGTGGGGTCGCCGCCGTGCTCGCCGCAGATGCCCAGGTGGATGTCAGGGCGGGTCTGGCGGCCCAGCTTGGCGGCCATGGCCACCAGCTTGCCCACGCC
>CATKDV010000269.1:0-2394 GCA_949746985.1 uncultured Eubacteriales bacterium
AGAGAAGTTCCAGTGGCTCACCACCGCGCCCCTGCCCGGGCTTATCGGGAAGCTGGCGGTGCCCACCATCATCTCCATGCTCATCACCTCCATCTACAATATGGCGGACACCTATTTTGTGGGCAATCTGGGCAAGAGCGCCCAGGGAGCGGTGGGGGTGGTATTCTCCCTGATGGCTATTATTCAGGCTATCGGCTTTACCTTCGGCAACGGGGCGGGGAACAATGTCTCCCGGCTTCTGGGTCAGCAGAGGCAGGAGGAGGCCGAGACCATGGCGGCCACCGGCTTTTTTATGGGGGTCCTCTCCGGAGTGGTCCTGGCGGTGGCGGGACTTTTGTTCCTGGACCCGCTGGTGGGTGTGCTGGGGGCTACCGAGACGATTCTGCCTTACGCCAGAGAGTACGCCCGGTACATCCTGATCGGCGCGCCCTGGATGGTGGGGGCGCTGGTGCTGAATAATCTGCTCCGGTTTGAGGGAAGCTCTGCCCAGGCCATGCTGGGCATCACCACCGGCGGCATTCTGAACATGGTGCTGGACCCGGTGTTTATCTTCGTTCTGGACCAGGGAGTGGCGGGGGCGGCCCAGGCCACCATCATCAGTCAGGGGGTCAGCTTCTGCATCCTGTTTTATAACTCGGGCCGCAAGGGCTCCCTGCCCGTCCGGTGGAGCCGGTTCTCCCTTGGGGAGAAGAGGCTGGGCGCTATCATCCGGGGAGGGATGCCCGCCTTCTACCGGCAGGGGCTGGCCTCGGTGGCCTCCATTCTGCTCAACTGGGCGGCCAAGCCCTTTGGAGATGCGGCCATTGCCGCTATGACCATCGTCAGCAAGGTCAATATGTTCTCCGGCTCCGCCCTGATCGGCTTTGGACAGGGATTTCAGCCCGTCTGCGGCTTTAACTATGGGGCCAGGCTCTACGACCGGGTGCGGCGGGGGTTCTGGTTTTGTGTGAAGATCGGAACGGTCGTGCTGGCGGTCATCGCCGCGGTCATGTTCCTGCTGGCTCCCCAGGTGGTGTACCTGTTCCAGAGGGCGGACCCCGAGGTGGTGGAGCTGGGGACCACTGCCCTGCGCTGGCAGATGATAAGTCTGCCCTTTACGGCCTATGTCATCCTCAATAACATGATGCTCCAAACGGTGGGGGAGAATCTGCGGGCCTCCATCCTGGCCATGGCCCGGCAGGGGCTGTTCTTCGTGCCGCTGATCCTGCTGCTGCCCCGGGTCCTCAAATTTCCCGGCGTTATGGCGGCCCAGCCCCTGTCCGATTTCTGCGCCTTCCTGCTGGCCATCCCCCTGTCCACCAGTTTCCTGGGGAAAATGGCCAGGCTGGAGTGGGAGAAAAAGCTTGAAAAATAGCCCCCGGCATGATATTCTAAAAGCGGGGAAGGACGCTCTTCCCCACAATAAAGCTGAAAAGGAGGAACAGTCTGTGGACATTTGCGGCCGAAGTACGGATCGGGACGGCGATGTTCCCTTGTGTGGCAGGTGGAGTCTGCCGTTCCTCCTGAGGAAGGCGGGACGGTAAGTCCGCCCTGCCCATAGGAGCAACGTCGCCCTGCCGATAAAGCGCCTCGCTTTACCGGCAGGGTTTTTGTCCCCATTGTGCTTCCTCGCTGTACTGAAATGCAAAGACAGGAGGAAAAAACCATGGAAGATATGGACATGGAGCGGGAAGATCTATTGCAGGAGTGGCAGGATCTGCTGGCGAACAAAAATCTCCGGGCCCTGAAGACGGAGCTCACCGAGGCCAACGAGGTGGACGTGGCCGAGTTCGTCCAAGAGCTGGACCCGGAGCGGACGGTGTTGGTGTTCCGGATGCTGCCCAAGGAGGTGGCATCCGAAGTCTTCGCCAACCTGGAGCCGGAGGACCAGCAGACCATCATTGCCGCCATCACCGACCGGGAGATCACCGAGTTGGTGGAGGAACTCTATGTGGACGACGCGGTGGACATGCTGGAGGAGCTGCCTGCCAGCGTGGTGACCAGGGTGCTGAAGAACACCAATCCCAACACTCGAAAGGTCATCAATCAGTTTTTGAACTATCCGGACAACTCGGTGGGCAGTATTATGACCGCCGAGGTCACCGATCTGAAAAAATCCATGACGGTGGCCCAGGCCATCGCCCGGATACGGGCCCGCAGCGAGGACAGCGAGTCCATCTACACCTGTTATGTCACCGATGACCGCCGGAAGCTGGAGGGGGTCATCACCCTTCGGGAGCTGCTGATAGCAAAGGACGACCAGATGGTGAAGGATATCATGTCCGACGATGTGATCGTGGCCTACACCACCGAGGACCAGGAGGAAGCGGTCCAGCGGATCATGAAGTATGACTTCATCTCCCTGCCTGTGGTGGACCGGGAGGGCCGCCTGGTGGGCATCGTCACGGTGGACGA
>CATKDV010000270.1:0-2374 GCA_949746985.1 uncultured Eubacteriales bacterium
AGCGTACAGCGCCGTGATCCATCTCTATTATTACGAGGGCTATTCTATCAAGGAGATCGCCAGACTGCTGGCGCTGCCCGTCCCCACCGTGGGGACCCGGCTCTCCCGCGGGCGGGAACGCCTGCGGAGCCTATTAAAGGAGGAAGAAGCATGAACAAGGAGGAATACCGCGCCCAGGTGGACGCCGTCCCCTTCTCCCCCGATTTTCCGGACCGGACTATGGCGCGCCTTGGGAAGCTGGCCCAAGAAAGGGAGAAGAAAACCATGAAAAAAGGAACTTGGAGAACCGGACTTGTGGCGGCCGCCGTGGCCGCCGCCCTCAGCGTCACCGCCTATGCCGCCGTAGTGATGCTGCGCCCTCAGGACGTGGCCCAACATGCGGGAAACCAGGCCCTAGCCGCCGCCTTTGAGAGCGCCGAGGCCGTTGCTGTAAATGAAACGAAGGTCGTGGGGGACTACAAGGTGACCCTTATGGGTCTGGTCAGCGGCGAGGGCCTGAGCCGGGTGGAGGCGCTGGAGGGCGGCGTGGCCCAAGACAAGACCTACGCCGTTCTGGCCTATGCCCGGACCGACGCCGCTGCCATCGAGGAGGACGTGCCCGACCTGACCGTCTCTCCCTTGGTGGAGGGCTACGCCCCGTGGCAGCTCAACGCTTGGACCTTGGACGGCGGCGCCTGTACCTTTGCCCAAGAGGGGGTGCTCTACTACCTCTTTGAGTGCGACAATGTGGAGCCTTTTGCCGACCACACCGTCTATTTAGCGGTCTACCCCGGCACCCACATTCCCCCCAGCGCGGAGCTGTTCGGCTTTGACGAGGGAACGGGAGCCATCACCGCCAAGGCGGATGTGGCCCTGTTCACCCTGCCCTTGGATGAGAGCAAGGCCGACCCCCAGAAGGCGGAAGAATTGGCCTCTGTCTGGTCCCAGCCCCAGCCTGCGGAGTCCATAGCTCCGGAGGAGGATCTGCCCGCCGACAAGACTCTTATTATCTCTGAGGCCTCCAACGCCCCCGGCGAAATGATCATCACCGAAAGATAAAAAGAGGGGCCCCGGTCATCCGACCGGGGCCTTTTTCCCAACCGTAGGGGCCAGTGTCCTCACCGGCCCGCCCCACCATGTCTATAAAAGCTCCGCCCCATACTCCCACCAAAACCACACAAGCCCCAGCTGAACAAGCGCAATGGCGGGCAATCCCCACTTAAAATACCAGTGCCGGGTCTTGTGATGAAAGGCGTACATCCCCAAAATCGCTCCTGCTGTTCCGCCCAGTGCAGCCACAAGAAAAAACTGCTTTTCCGGCACCCGCCGCCCGCCTCTTCTGGCCTGTCTTTTATCAAAGCCCATCAGCGCAAACCCCAGCACGCTGGCCCCAAGGCACCATGCGAACAGCGGAACGCTCATACCCATCCCCTCCTTTCCTCTATTTATACCACAGAACAGCCTGAATGTCTTGCCTTTTTCCTCCGCTTCGGATATAATATGGCAAGAACACCATCGAAAGAGGGCTTTTCATATGAAATTAGGCATCGTGGGCCTGCCCAACGTGGGCAAATCCACCCTATTTAACGCCATTACCAACGCCGGGGCGGAGAGCGCCAACTACCCCTTCTGTACCATCGACCCCAACGTGGGGGTGGTGGCCGTTCCCGACAGCCGTTTGACTTGGCTCAGCGAATTTTACCACCCCAAAAAGACCACCCCCGCCGTCATCGAGTTCGTGGACATCGCGGGCCTTGTGAAGGGGGCCAGCCAGGGGGCGGGCCTGGGCAATAAATTCCTTGCCAACATCCGGGAGTGCGACGCCATCGTCCATGTGGTGCGCTGCTTTGACGACGAGAACATCATGCACGTGGTGGCCGACACCTCCACCAATGTGCCCGTAGACCCCTTGGGGGACGTTTCCACCATCGATATGGAGCTGATCATGGCTGACATAGAGATGGTAGACCGCCGCATCAAGAAGGCGGAGACCGCCGCCAAGGGGGACAAAAAATTCCTTAGGGAGGCCGAGCTTTTCGCCCGCCTGAAGGACTGGCTCAACCAGGGCAACTCCGCCCGCAGCTTTGACTGCGACGAGGACGAAGCGGCCCTCATCGCCACCAGCGAACTGCTCTCCCTCAAGAGCGTCATCTACGCCGCCAACCTGGACGAGGAGGGCTTCACCGCCCCCAATGACAACCCTTACTACAAGCAGGTCTCCGACCTGGCGGCCAGGGAGGGCGCCCAGGTGATCCCCGTCTGCGCCAAGCTGGAAGCGGAGATCGCCGAGCTGGACGAGGAAGAAAAGAAAATGTTCCTGGACGACCTGGGCATCGCGGAAAGCGGCTTGGACCGTCTCATCAAGGCCAGCTACACCCTTCTGGGCCTCATCTCC